>CALMZT010000603.1 GCA_937870805.1 uncultured Chloroflexota bacterium | reverse complement strand
TTTTGTTTTGCTCCCTCTCTCCATGCAATGGGGGGAGAGTGGGGGAGAGGGGTGCATTCAACTTACAGCGAAAGTCCTGAGTCGGTTTTGCTGGAAGGACGTTGACAGCCAACAACGTTTGTGCAACGTCCTCATAATTTATACTAGCCGCCCGTTGATACCCACTGCCGCGCCAAATCGCTCTGCGGCGCATACTCACTGGAGATAATCTCTACCACTGTGCCTTCCTCTGCCCAGTCATAAAGCATTCGTGCGTCACTGTCGCGTGACATAATGCAGCCGAAAGTATAAGGAACGCCGACGTTGCCACCGCCGAGATAATTGCCGTTAGGCAGCAGCACACCGCCGTGAAAACCGTTCATCAAACCCGGCACGACTTCATAGATGCCCATGAACCAGTTCATTTCCCATTGTCCACAGCTTAAGTCACTGCTGCACAACGTAAAACTGCTGCCAAAAGCCAGCTCAGTGTGCGTCAAAATCTGATACACACCGGGATACGTTGGCGCAGTATCCATGCCTGAAGAGATCAGCCAGTTGAAGACAGGTTCGCCGTTTTCAAAAGCGATCAGCGATTGATTATCCAGATTCACAATGATGCGCTTGCTGGCGATAGGCAGCATGGGCATCGTCACGTCACGCGACGGCAGATAAATAATATCGCCGGGCGACAGTTGATCCATGTTACGCCCGCTGTTTTGTTCCTCAATCAAGCCGTAGGGTATGCCCGTGCGCCGTCCAATACCATACCCTGTATCGCCGCGTTCTACCTCATACTGCGTGCGTTGGTAGCGGATGCGCAGCGTCACATCAGTTTGCGCATTATTGATCGCTTCACTCACCAGATCGCGCGCCTCTGAAGTTTCGATGTAACGGATTTCGGTTGTGTCTGCCGGGTTGAGGGTGCCGTTCAGACTCTCAATGAAACGGTCAAACACATCGGCGCGCACCACCAGTCCAGCGGCAGTGACTTCCAGCCAGCGTGCCTGTTCTTCGGGTGTCGTCGTCCACTGTATTGACTCGTTGCGATAAGGATCATAGCCCTGAATGAGCAGCGTTTGGCGCGTGAAAGCGCGTGCTGTATCCAGAAAGGGGCTGGGATCTGTCGTATCGGGTGGTAAAGGTGCCATTTGCAGCGCCAGTCGCCGCCGTTCCACGATTCCTGATGGATCTTGCTGCAAACTTTGCAGGGTCAGCATCACGTCCAGCGCGCGTCCAGCGCTGCCTGTGACCCCTACCAACTGCGACTCTTGCCATGCGTAGCCCGCGTTGGAAGGCGCGATCTCGACCTGATTCGTCAAATCCAGAAAATAAGTCTGCGAGGCAGCGTAGTCCAGCGTGACCACAGGGACGACGCCATAGCCCAACGGGATGCCCGCCATGCCCACACCGCGCGCCGCTTCAAATGTCTTCTGCGTGTCCAGGCGCAGCCCCATTTCGCTGGGCGCTGCGCTCAAGACCGTTTCGTTGTCAACTGCCAGCGCGATACGGGTATTCTGCCACGCGGTTTCCAGTGCGGCTTGCGCTTCTGCTTGATTCATGCCCCCAATGTCAACGCCCAACGACCAGACATTCGGGAACGCGCGCCCACCCAACAGGTGAGTGCCGAGGAAAAATAAGAACAGTACACCAAGCACAACACCTGCGATCTGCGCCACCTGCGGCTTATGCAGCACGTACCAGCGTAAATCGTTGAAAATCACCGACGCGCGCTTGGCAACATCAGACGCTTTCAGGCGCGATAGATCCACCGATGGCGCTTCACTTTTCAGCGTCTCAAAATCCTCGGTGCGGCGCTGCCGCGCGAACTGCCGGTCACGCGCACGCCCGGAACGTTTGCGTCGAGGTTCATAAGTGTCCATCGGAACAGCCCTCAAAACTAATTATTTTAAGTACATTGCAGGGTGAACGAACCCATCTGTTCGCCCTTCCTTCATCTGTTCTGCATTATACGCCGAAACTGAATCTGAAGTTAGCGCGCCTCTGTGCGGTAGTCGTTGCGCGGCGGTGAAAAGGCATCAATCACCAGACAGTCCACAATAGCGCGCGCACTGTGCATCACGCCGCCGGGAATGGCATAGGTATCCCCTGCGTTGCACACCTGCACCACACCACCAATCGTCATCTCAAGCTCACCCGAAATGACGTAACCCACCTGATCGTTCATGTGCTGGTGCGTGGGCACTACGGCGTCACGTTCCAGGAAGAACTCACATAACATCACCTCATCGGTGGTTGCCATCGTCTTGCGATGCACGCCCTTCAACATCTCAATACGGCTGACATCTTGCCCCGTAATAAAGTATCCGTCTGCCATATGGATTCCTTTGCAAAAGATTTTTCTGTATTATGGCGAAGGTGAGCGGGCTTGTCTAGCGACATGGTGCTCTGTGGATTACAATGGGCATTGTTCATCATGCTAACACAGGAAAAATGTTCTCATGTCAACGTGGCTTTCTAAGCCGTTTGTCTATGAAATCAATACGTGGGTTTGGCTCAATACCATCAGCCGCCAATACGGAAAACCGATTACTCTCGCCAATGTCCCCGATGAGGTTTTAAACCAACTCGCATCCTTGAATGTTGACGCCATCTGGCTCATGGGCATCTGGACGCGCAGCCCCGAAGCACGTAAATCAGCGCTGAACTATAAGCATGAATACCGTGCCGCGCTGCCCGATTTGACCGATGACGATGTGATTGCTTCGGCGTATGCCATCTATGCGTATGAAGTGGAACCACAGCTTGGCGGGCGCGCGGGTTTAGCCTCCCTACGTCAGCGATTGCTCGAACGCGGCTTAAAACTTATCCTCGATTTTGTGCCCAATCACACGGCGATTGACAGCGTATGGGCGCAAGAACATCCATCCTATTTTGTGCATGGCACGCCGCGCGATTTACGCAAGCGCAAAGATGTGTTCTTTGAAACGCGCGATCAGTGGGGGCGCACGGTGATTCTGGCGCATGGACGCGATCCTTATTTCCCGGCGTGGATTGATACCGCGCAGCTAAATGCTTTCGATTCCGGTTATCGTCGGCAGGTAATCACGACGCTGCGCGATATTGCCTCGCAGTGTGATGGTGTGCGCTGCGATATGGCGATGTTGATGCTTAACAGCGTGTTCGCGCAAACGTGGACAGGGCATGTGGAGGACGCTCCAGAAAGTGAATTCTGGGCAGAAGTCATCTCACAGGTGACAGACGCTTATCCCGATTTCATCTTCATCGCCGAAGCCTATTGGGGACTGGAACATACGCTTCAGCAGCAGGGCTTCGATTTCACTTACGACAAGACGCTCTATGATCAGATCGTGAGTGGGCAGGTGGACAAAATCTACGACCACCTCACGGCGATGCTGGATTATCAGAAGCGCTGCGTGCATTTCATCGAGAATCATGATGAACCGCGTGCCGCTGCGCATCTCGGCACAGCCAAAAGCAAAGCCGCCGCCGCGTTGATCTGTACTATACCGGGCATGACGCTGCTGCATGACAGGCAGTTTGAAGGCTATAAAGTGAAACTGCCTGTACAACTGGCGCGCAAACCCGATGAGCCAGTTGACGAGACGTTGCAGGCTTATTACACGCACCTCATTGGCGAGACGCACTCAGCCATCTACAAAAATGGACACTGGATGCTGTTTGAAGTGCCCGACAAGCGCTTATTGGCTTACGGTTGGTCACAGGACGCAGATGTGCGTCTGGTCATCATCAACCTTACAGGCGAGACACAACAGGGCACGGTCAATCTCGGTGCGTGGGATCACTTATCTGAACACTTGTGGACGCTGCGTAACATCTTTAACGGCGGCGTAATCAATTGGGATGGCAGCGAACTCGCCAAATCCGGCTTGCCTGTCGCACTCGAAGCCTTCAGCGCCGACATTTATCACGTTCAGCGCGCATGACACTGCCCACGCGCGGAAAACATTTCCGCAATATCGCGCTCATTTTCGGGGTGATGCTCTTTATCTGGACACGCATTGAGGATTTTCAGACACTGCCTGTGGTCGTGTTCGGCACAGCATTGGCGTTTTTGCTGCTGTCAGGCTGGATTCTTGGCAAATTCGGCGGCAAAACGATCTCCAATCGCGCGCTGCTGATCGGCGGGGTACTGTTGGGTGCAGTGTTTGGCTTGAGCGCTGGCATTTCTACTGCCGCGCTCATGTTCTTCAAAGCGGCTTCGCACGCCCACATCTTCCCTGATTACCCACCGCTGCAAATTCTAGCGATGCTTGAACGCGCGCCTGCGTGGACATTGGCAGGAGCACTATTGGGCTTAGGTCTAGTCTTGCTGCGCTTTGCCCTTCAAGGCATCAAACCCACCTCTGAAACATCTACCTTATCTTCAGAACAATGAAATTTGGCAACAGACTGTTTTTTGCTAATAGCAATCGACTAATGACTATTAGCTAACCGCTACTCCTCGCTGCTTTCGCCTAACAACGGCATCTGCTCCCTCGCAATCTGTGGCGGCGCTTGATTCTGTTTCACCTGCTGCTCAATCAGTCGTTGGAACTCGCGCAGCCATTTCTGCGCATCAGCTTTGCGCTTATCGCCTGTTTTGTCGAACACCGCAACTGCCATCTCCATATAGGCGTGCGCCTGCGGATTCTCGCCTTTCCGGTGATAGGTCATCGCCAGGTAGTACAGCGTTTCCCCACGCTTTGGATCACCTTTGAACGCATCTCGAAAATGTGCCAGCGCTTCATCCCAGTTCTTGTCACCAAAAGCAATCACGCCGCGCCCATAGTTCGCCAGCATTTCCAGTGGATAAATCTTCAGAGCCTGCTGAAAATCTTCCTGTGCCTTCTTCTTCTCACCATCTTCAAGGTAAAAAAATCCGCGCGCCGCATAATATTCTGCGCGTGTCGGCAGCAGCGCAATCGCATCGCCCATCTTGACAATCGCTTCGTCGAGTTGGCGCTTGCGATAAGCCTCTAATGCCAGCTTGTAGTTTTCGTCGGCGTCGTAGCGCGTAAGTCCCAAACGCTGCGTAAAGCGTGCCATAGCCTAATCCTATTGCTCACATGAAATCTCATGATACGGCGGGATGCGGTACAATTGCAATTATAGTTTTCCAGGCAATCTGCACGATCAAAACGTTAAACAGCTTGTGCAGAATCGAGTGAGGTGTGACGATGGATTTTGAACTGACACACGAACAGCGTATGTTTCAGCGTATCGTGCGCGATTTTTGTGATGCTGAACTGAAACCCTACGCCGCAGAGGTGGACGAAACGGGCAAGCTGCGCACAGAAGCCATCCGCAAAATGGCAGACCTCGGATTGTTGGGCTTGGCGATTCCCGAAGAATACGGCGGCACGGGAATGGACATGCTCGGTACAGCCCTTGCGTTGGAAGAAGTTGGGCGTACCTGTGGCTCGACAGCGCTGTCCGTCGCGGCGCATAACGGCTTGGGCTGCGCGCCGATTGCCAATTGGGGCACGAAAGAGCAAAAAGAAAAATATTTTCCGCGCTTGTTAAGCGGCGAAGGTTTAGGAGCACTCGCCCTCACCGAACCCAATGCAGGCTCCGATCTTGCCGGTGGTGTACAAACAACAGCCGTCAAAGAGGGCGATAGCTGGATTATCGACGGCAACAAAGCGTGGATTACGAACGCAGGTATCGCGCCCGTGATGACCGTGCTGCTGCGCACCAACCGCGAGGCAGGTACAGGTGGATTTAGCATGATGCTGGTCGAATCCGGCACAGAAGGCTTGAATATTCACGCGCCAGAGAAAAAGATGGGGCTGAAAGGTTCGCCCACCCACATGCTGAGCTTCGACAACGTGCGCGTGCCATTGGATAATTTGCTTGGCGCGGAAGGGGCAGGTTTCCGTCAGACGATGGCAACGCTCGACAGCGGGCGCATTGGCATTGGCGCAATCAGCATTGGTTTAGCGCAAGGCGCATTTGAGGAAGCGCTGAAATATGCCCAACTGCGTAGAGCCTTCGGCAAACCCATCTCAGAGCATCAGGCAATTCAGTGGATGATTGCTGACGCTGCAACGGAGATCGAAGCCTCGCGCCTGATGGTGTTCAAAGCGGCGTGGATGAAAGATCAGGATAAGGATTACACCAAAATGGCGGCGATGGCGAAGCTCATGGCAAGCGAAATGGCTGAGAAAGTCGCGCGCAACGCCATCCAGATTCACGGCAGCTATGGCTACAGCCGCGAGTTCCCGGTGGAGCGCATTTACCGCGACCAGCGCTTAATGACGATTGGCGAGGGCACAAGTGAGATTCAGCGTATGGTCATCGCGCGCCGCGTGTTGAAAGACGCCGAAGCGCTGCTGCCGACGCCGGGATAGACGCAACCATCGCAGGGTATCATCTCGTCTAAATTCAAATTGTTGATAAGAGTATTGGGTACAGAGATGACACATTAATAAACATGAAACCTGAAGATCCCTTTGTTGTGCAAGAAGTTTCATCTCAACCAACCTGTATTGCTGGAGCCTTTCTTGGAAGAAGGCGAGGGCAGAATTGACATCGAGGGCTGATTGAGAGAGGTAGG
>CALMZT010000602.1 GCA_937870805.1 uncultured Chloroflexota bacterium | reverse complement strand
CGCGTTTTGCTCTGGCATGACGCTGTTCTAGGGGGAAGGGGCATTCTCGCTCTTCCTCTAATTGTGAAGATTAACCAGTATCTTAAGCGTTGGCGCGCTGCAAGGCGCATCTACCGCGCCATACACCCGACAAGGGCTGTACTCCATCGACCTAGAAGCGCCCGGCGAAATCGCGCTCGATAATCAAACTCCCCTCATTGGCGCGGCTGAGGCAGCAGCGGTTGTGTCCGGCACCGCCGCCCTTTATTGGCAAGCATATCCGGGGTATAGTCGCCAAGACATTGCTGATCAAATTGACCGTTATGCGACCTTCCCTAATCCCTACACAGCGCTTGAAGACGACGCTACTCCCTTAGCTGACATGCTGCTTGCTGGCGACCCGGCAACTGCCTTGCCGATACCTACTCATCTTCGATCGCTGACTCCGGTTCCTAACATCGCAACATTCACCCCAACGGCAACGCTCGATAGCCCGCACGCGGTTGTGTTAGTTGAGTCTGCTTATTTGCGGGCGGGTCCCGGCGTCAATTATGAGGTGATTGGCGGCGCTTTCCTTGATGAAAGTTATCCCGTTTTCGGTCAAGCGGATAACTGGTTTCAGATTAGCTCTCCTTATGTCAACGGCAGGGCGTGGATTGCCGGCAGTCTGGTACAAATCGTACCTGACAACAGCATTATCCCTGCGATTGCAACCCCACTACCACCGCCTACCGTCATTCCCCCGCTGACACCGACTTTCCTGCCGACGTGGACACCAGATCGCAGTATTCCTGTCGAGCCACCGATCAGCGCGCCAATCCCGGGTGTGACCTTCGTGCCACGTACTATCACGGCAACCTTTACACCCACAATTACCTTGACTCCTTCAGCGACCTTTACACCTACGTCGACCTATACAGCCTCGCCTGTGCCATCGCGCACTTCTGTACCAAACAGTGCGCCGCCAAACACATCAATTCCCCCCGCACCAAACCCCACGCCTGTAGGACCAACAGCGACACCTTTTTTTCCTTTGTCGCTTTATGGCGTCAATTTAAATACCAGTCAAAGCATCAATGTGCGGGAAGCCCCAAACCTTTCTGCAAGTAATGATGTAGACTTGTTGTGTGGAGATATCGTCTTCATTGATGGGTACACTCCAGTCGACACCTTTATGTGGTATCATCTTCAACAAGGAGGTTGGGTGCGCAACGATGCTATGCCTAATACCTATAACTCCAGAACTGGAGCCGAAGCAGCGGCTCAGCGTTGTATTCCCACACAACCAGCTTCTACACCTAGTAATAATCAGACCCCCTCGAACGCAACGCCCCTGCCAAATGGCAGTCCTCAGCCTACACCGGCTCCCTACGTCGTAATCAGCTTTGGAGGCGCTGGATCATACACTGTCGGTCAGGGTTGCTCCGCCAATATCATAGTGACTGTGAGCGGTAGCCCAGCCACAGGCAATATGCATGTCAAGAATGCTTGGTTTGACTCAAATGGCCTCCCTCAAGGCGATGTTTACCCGACCACAACTTTTCCAGTGGGGAGCACTTCTTACCCTGTAGGTTTCGGCGGCAACCAACCATCTTACTATGAACATGAAGTTTGGTTTGAGTACAACGGGATAAACAGCGTCTCTATAGCAGGTCACACATGTGCTAATCTTCCAACACCAACACCTTAAGGGGAACTAGGTTCTGTTGACATTTCATCGTAACCAGATTAAGGCACTGACAAAGTGCAAGAAACCAAGATAGCGTCGTGCCA
>CALMZT010000601.1 GCA_937870805.1 uncultured Chloroflexota bacterium | reverse complement strand
CGGGCAAGGTAGGGATTTAATTTTCGACTGATCGAGTGTGTCCAACGAGGCGAGTCTGAAGCCCCTCTCCATGTGTCGATAGCGCATCTATCACCAACGTCTCAAAAATGGGTAAGCGAAGCGGCGAGGTTTGGGGTGAGGTGAAGGCAACAGTGAAGCAACAAACATTTTCTGATTTTGCATCTTGCAAAAGTTTCTATGAGTTCATTGAGCAAAAATGGGAGACACTGGATTGAGCGTCTATATCGCGCGAATGCTCTCTTTTGATGCTGACAAACTCGATGTTATTGAAAGAATGCTGGAAGATTCGCAGATGCAGCGCCTAGTTTTTCCAGCGAAGGTTTACACCAATGGCGACAACAGCTTGATCGTAAACACTGTTGAGCAGATTGTTGACGTATTTCACACTAAGCAAGCCGAAAAAAAGCCGATTGTGGTGCTCACCCTGTACAGTGAAAATGGCTTGGAACTTAGCTTTACCTTTTACTTCACCGGGGCAATGCTGCCCACTGTGGTGGTGCTCAAATTTACCAGCGAACATATTCTGAATAACACCGTCAGCCTCAAAACCTTTAACACCTTGATTGAACACGGCATTGAGAAATTCAGCCTCGATCACGTGACGGTGTATGACGACGCCACCATCCCTTATCCGCAGGGCTTGCAATACTTCAAGGGACCCAAAGGGCGTCGTTACCCCATTCAGTTGGGCTGGCTCAATTATTTCGGCAGTGAACTGGTCGATTTTATCGGGCGCGACAAATTTGAAGGCGTACAGGGCTACAAGAAGCGTCTGCACGACAGCGGCGGTATCACGCTTGCCTATCACAAAGACTTTGCCTTGTTTGACGAAGATACCGACCTTCAAACCACCGAAGCAAACGCCATTGCGAAGCTTAGGCTTAGCGATTTGTAGTCTCAACGCCGTGAGCGTGTGCTAAAATGCACGCCCATGATTCAGAAAACAATCCCTCAACTTCAAAAATTCGTCGCAAACATTGATCGCGGCTTGCTGGCGACGCTGGCGCTGTGCCTGTTCGCGCTGGTGCCGCTGCTGCGCCCCGGCTTGCCCAATGGCACGGATGTGCTCTATCACGTTTACCGCGTGGCAGAGATGGACAGAGCGTGGTCGCATGGCGTATTCATGCCGCGCTGGGCAGAGTCGTTTTATTACGGCTATGGTTCGCCCGTGTTCCACTATTACGCCTCATTCACCTACTACGTGACGAGCATATTGATGCGTGTATTTGCCATTGATGCGCTGAACGCCGTGCGCGCATTGATCGCGTTTTGCGTCACGCTCGGCGGCGCGGGCATGTACCTCTTCGCGCAGGAATTATCGCGTAGCAAATTGAGCGGCATCCTTGCGGCGCTGTGTTACGTCTATGCCCCCTACATCCTGTTTACTGAGCCATATGCACGCGGCGCTTACCCCGAATATCTGGCGCTGTCGTTATTCCCACTGGTAATGTGGCGCTTCCAACGGCTGCTGATGACAGGTCGAGCGTGGGATGTGGTATGGGCGGCGTTGGGCGTGGGCGTGCTGGTAATTACCCACAACCTCACGGCGCTGTCGGGCTTTGGCATGATTTTGGCGTGGATTGCGTGGCATGGACTGACTCGTTCGGTTTCATGGCGTAACGTGCGGGTGGCAGGCATCGCGGCAGTGTTGGGTGTGGGCGTGGCAGGCTATTTCTGGCTGCCCGTCCTCCTCGAACGTGGTGAAGTGAAATTGGAGAATCTCATCGCCGTGTCGCAGTTAGACTTCCGCAACTTCTTTGTGCCGCTGCCGAATCTGCTGGCGTTCACGCCGCGTCCCGATAATGGCGCGATCAATGGCTTGCTGCACCAGTTGAACATGGGCGTGGCACAGTGGACGCTGGCGCTAGCGGGTGTGATAGGAATTGTATTCTTAACCGCAAAGGCGCAAAGGTCGCAGAGAGAAGAAGGGGTTGTAGGGGCGCAGCATATAAGCGAAGCGACTGCGCCCTTCGCTGGCACTTATTCGCTGCGTGCCATGCTATTCTTCGCGCTTGCCAGCCTCGCGCTGATCTTCATCATCTCGCCGCTGTCCACTTGGCTGTGGGATACATTCAATGCGCTGGCGTACTTTCAATTCCCCTGGCGCTTTTTAGGTCCGCTGACGTTCACGCTGGCGGCGCTGGCGGGCATGAACGCGCTGTGGATTGAACGCCTGCCCACGAGAATCGTAGGTGTAGCAACGACGATAGTCACACTGCTGCCGCTGGCATTAGCGCTGCCGACGCTGTTTGTGCCCGAATGGGTACATCCGACAGTGGATACCTCTGTCGCCGCGTATCAACAAGCGGAAGTCGCGGGCTTGCAGTTGGGCACGACGTTCAGCAACGAGTATTTGCCGCGTCAAGTGTATGTTTTGGCAGACCCTACACCGCGCCTGCTGGACGATTACGCCGATGGCTATCCCGTGAACCGCGCGAACCTTGAAGCGCTGCCGCCGGGCGCAAGCGTCGAAGTCGTAGAACATGCGCCGCAGGACGACACATGGCGCGTGACCAGCGATGAAGCGTTCACGATGGAAGTGCTGACGTTCTACTTTCCCGGTTGGCAGGTGTTGGTGGACGACGAGCCTGTGGACATCACGCCGTCCGATCAGCACGGGCTTATCACGTTTCCTGTACCGGCGGGGACACATACGGTGCGGCTGTTCCTGGGCAGCACACCCGCGCGCGGTATCGGCGGCTGGGTGACGCTGGGCGCAGTCGTGGCGCTGGTGGTGATCGTGTGGCGTGACAGAAGAGGACTAACCGCCAAGACGCCAAGTGCGCCAAGAGAAGAGAGAAAGAAAGACGATAGATCATTCTGGTACGGCATCGGCGCGGCAGGCGTATTGATGGTCATGCTGCTAGCGGTGTTCATGCGTGAGGGTGGTGCGTGGGTGCAGTCGCCGCCGGGAGAGGTGTTGGTTGCACAGAATCGCATCGATTTCCGTTTAGGCGAATATACACACCTTATCGGCTACGATGTGAACGGCACGACGTTTCGCGCGGGGGATCGCGTGGAGTTGGTGCTGTACTGGTACGCCGCGCAGCCCGCGCCCTATAAGTATCAGCCGTTCGTGCATATCGGGAGGGTAGGCGTGCCGCCGCTGGCACAAGCGCCCGGCGCAGACCATCCCGGCGGGCGTCCGATGACCGAATGGACGGCAGACGGCTATATCCGTGACCCACATGTGATTTTCCTGCCCTCAACCATGCCCGCAGGCGAGTATCAGATCATCGTGGGGCTGTATACGTGCGAGACGCGCCCTGCTGGTGAGTGTGGCAACGGTGAGCGCCCGACGGTGTACGACACGGCGGGAGATGTGGTGGGCGATGTCGCGCCGATTGCGACGATACGAGTGGAGAATTGAACTACTATGACACTATATTAATAACTTTAGCTATTCCCACTCGATATGACCGTTGATGTTATGCTTGTCATACACCCTTAAAATGTCTTCACAGAAAGCAATCATCTTCGTGTCATTTTCTTTGCGAGCTAAGCCAAGCAGCCGGATAAACATTTGCTTGCCTGATTCCGTTTGATTGTAGTTTTTCTTTAGAAAGTTGTGCTGTGAGCAGAGTGTCTGTCCATTTTCGATAATGGCTTTTCCGCCTTTATCTTTGGGCTTGATGTGATCGACATGGAGTTCGACCCCATCGGCTTTACCGCGTCCACAGACGACACAACGATAACCATCACGCTCTAGAATAACTTCCTTTTGTGCGGCGGTGAAGTCTTCCAGATGACGCTGTTGAATAGCTTCAGGCTCATAACGGTAAACCCCTTTAGCCACTTGGATCAAGAAACCGGCTTGATAAAGTTTGCGAATGGCACGGTCAGGATCACGGAACACTTCCCCTGTTCGCTTACGATATTCCTCTACAGCCCAGTCAACGATTTCAGCATGTGGAATATCTCTATTTGGATGAGCCTGATAATACTCCATGATTAAAGCAGTTTGAGTTGTTCGTGGCTCCATAATCCATTCAATCTCTTTTGTGCCAAGCGACAATAATCCAGCGCTATATCAAAGCCAATTCCCTGTCGTTGATTAGCGTAAGCCTCTAAAAGCGTTGTTCCGCTTCCCATAAAGGGGTCTAGCACCATCTCTCCAACAAAGCTAAACAGCTTGATACAACGCTTGGGTAGCTCTCGCGGGAATGGTGCTGGATGTCCCACCTTTTTTTTACTCTCTCCATTAAATGTCCATACGCCGTTTGTCCATGCCATGAACTCATTGCGTTCAATGTCACTCTTTTGTGAGGGACGCTTGTGCTTTTTCCAATGTTCTTTGTACATGACTACTATGACTTCAACAGGTGCAATCACAAACGGGGCAGATGCGCTCATCCATGATCCCCATGCGGTGCGTCGTGAAATATTCCCTTCGTTCCAGATAATTGTAGAATGATAATGCCAGCCAATTTGTTTAGCGATATGTGTCAAATCCGCACAAACACTCTGCTGCCCCCCCTTGTTTTTATCAAGTGGAATATTCATACACAGCCTGCCGTCTGGACGGGAGACCTCATAACTTTTAGTAAGCCAACGCTTTGAGAACTCCAGGTAGCTTTCATACTCATTGGCGTCGTTGTGTGTAATATAATCAATACCAACGTTATAAGGGGGTGAAGTCACGATGAGATCAATACTTGAAGGGGCAAGCCTAGCGGTGTTCAGAAAATCTTCCTGAAAGACTTTGATGCCATTCTTGTCCAAAAATAAGGTTGATGGTGTAGCTTCCTCTTCTGTAGCAACTGGCTCATCAACAGCCGCAGGAATGTGATTAAGCCAGTTGGTTAATTCGCGCTCATTGATTTGCAGTGAAGAAGCTAATTTTTTAGTATCGACCCAATCTGATGACATTATATGATCCTTCTAAATTATAGAACAATTATACTATGTGCATCAAAAATTGCACAACGCATACAGAAACACCAGGGTGATTGCATCAAAATCGCGAATTGGGTCAAGGAAGGTCAGAAACGTCATTGTAGGGGCGAACCTGTGTGTTCGCCCGC
>CALMZT010000600.1 GCA_937870805.1 uncultured Chloroflexota bacterium | reverse complement strand
GTACGCTTGTCCCGACAAAGATGTTGTGAACCCGTGTCACCTTCAAACTAAATTTGATGCGATTGCCCTGAATCGAAATCAGCATCCCATGACTGGACAAGTGTTTCTAGCTGTTCGATCATTGGCGGAATATCGTCCTGCACAGTTTCCCATATTCTGTGCGGTTTTACTTTATCGTAATGATGAATCACATAATCACGCATTTTCGCAGCACTATGCCACTCGACTTCGGGATGCGCTTCACGAAATTCCGTTTTCAAGCGTTTTGCCGCTTCGCCGAGGATTTCAAAGCAGCGAACCACCGCATCTATTCGCATCTGATCTTGCTCAAATGCTGAAAAGTCTATGCCGACAGTATAGGTGCGAATGCGCTGCGCAGCATCCAGCATATCTTCAACGTACTGTCGATCACGATCATCGAACGTCATAAATCGTTCTCGCCGTTTCTAAAATATGCTTACGCGCCCAACGGCGGCGGCTGTTTTCAATTGCGGAACGTTCCACAAGATCGACTTTACGTCCCAATATTTCCGATAGTTCGTCTTGTGCCCCTATGAACGTGAACAACGATATTTTTGCTCCCGGCGCGAACGACACCAGCACATCTACGTCACTCTCATCAGTGAAATCGTCGCGCAGCACCGAGCCGAATAGCGCGAGTTCGGTAATCTGCCAACGCTGGCAGAACTCAGCTACCTGTTCATAGGGAATGTCTATTTTTGCGAACATTTTCCCTCCTATACAGCCTGAACAAGGGGCATGGTAACCCCTTGTTCCTTTCAACGATCCACACCGCTATTTTCCGTTGTTTGTCTTGATATTCGGGTCATCCACCCGCACCGTCTTCATTTCTGCGGTCTTGGTTCTCGCTGCCTTCATCTCCTGCGTCACCCGTCTATTTGGCTTGGCAAGATCGCGCAACTTTTCCACCTGATAGCCTGATGCAGCGGCGGCTTTCTGCAACCGTTCGACAGCTTTCAACCGTGTACTCACCACCTGTGGGCGTTTCGGGTTTTCAATCCGCACCATCATGGTCAGCCAGCGCAGCAGATGCTCAAACGAATCTTTGTCGAACCACAAAGCATCCTGCCAGCGATTAAAGCGCAGGAAACGCTGCACGTCGGCATCTTGCAGCAGTCCCGTGAGCAAGCTGTCCGCTGTTTCAGCAGCCGTGCCCGCCATCAACGCTTGAGTCGCCGTCGCCGCTTTCACCAACGTTGCCGCTTGATTGGCGATGAACTCGTCCATCCCCCACTCTTGCAGCGCCTTGGCAATCACCCGCCCCAACAGCCATTCATCCATCCAACTACGGCTGCGTGCGGCGGCGTTTTGTTCCCCGCTGATTTCGCCCAGTGCGTGAGTGAACAACCAGCTCACAAACGTCCCCCACAGGAATTCTTCGTGCGCTTTGGCTTCCTGCACTTCTTCGCCAATCGCTTCAGTATCTTTTTCCATCCCATCCTGACTCGTCGCCGCTTCTAGCTCTGAAGGCAGCGTCATCGCCGTCGTCAGCCTGGCGCGCACCTTCTCGACAATCGCTTTATTGGCATCTTTTTTCACGCTTAAGCCCATAAAGTGTTCAATCGTGTTGAGCAGTGTCGCCATCTTCTGATCGATATTGTCCAGCAGTTTTTCGTCAATGGTTTGTTTGGCTTCAAGTATGCGCGCGTCCATCAGCGCATCCAGCGTCTCGGCGTTGAGCAGCGCTTTGAACGGCACATGTATCGGCTGCACAAACAACTCTTGCAGCGCCTCTTGAATGTTGGGCACGCCACGCCCGCCGAGATACGCCGCCAACTGTGCATACTGCTGTGTGCTGTCATCCATCACCACGCGGAAATCAACGAACACGCGGTATTGATAGCCGCCGAGTTCAAGGTACATCCCTTGCTGAACCAATTCTTTGCTGCTGCGAATGAAGTCGAGTCCGGCATTCTGGTCGCGGAAGATGCAGAACTGGTTCGCATCTGACTGCAAACCCAAGCCCTCGCCCAGCGTGCGCTGCACCACCGTTCGTTCATCGCCGTTCCCTGTCTTCACCGAGTACGCCGCCGACGTGCGAATCCAGCCGCGCGTGTTGGAGAGCTTATTGTTGTAAATCACCAAGCCGCGTTCGTCACCGTAGCGATTGCTAAACGCATACACATCCTCGTTCACGCCGCTGTCCGTGAACAGGTCGTACAGCAGGAAGTCATCGACGCCAGCAAACAGGTAACGTTTGCGCGCCAGTGGGAAGATTTCGCGTTCGTGCCGTTGAATCAACCAGGGATCGGGTACTTCGTTGTAGTAGGCACGGCGGTATTCCATCCCATATTTTTCGCTAAAACCTTCAATCTGCCCATGTCCCAGCATCGGCAGCCCCGGCAGCGTCATCAGCAGCGTACATACCCCAAAATATTTATCGCCTTTAGCAAACTGATCCACCGCTGTTCGTTCATCGGGGTTGTTCATGAAGTTCACGTAGCGTTTCAGAACTTCGGGGTCAAACTCCAGTGTGTTCTTCATGACCTGACGATACTCGCTGTTCTTTTCGTCGCGCATCATGTTCATGAACGCGCTGTTGTACACGCGGTGCATTCCCAGCGTTCGCACGAAATAGCTTTCCATCAGCCAGAATGCTTCGGCAAGCAGCAGCGTGTCCGGCGCTTCGACAGCCGCGCGGTCAACCACTTCACGCCAGAATTCCTCGTTCATCAGTCGATCAAACTCCGCGCGCGTCATGCCGTGTTCCGAGCGTGAAGGAATGTCGCCGCCGCCGCCCGGTTCAGGAAACCACAGGCGATGATAATGGCGCTTGACCAGCGTCATCGCCGCATCAAAGCGGATTATCGGGAAACGGCGCGCGATGTCGATAATCGTCTGCACCATCGCCTCGCGCATTTCGGGGTTCAGATAGTTCAACTGCGCCGTGTCGTTCCAGGGCATCGACGTGCCATCATTGCCGTGATAGATGAAGCGCGTTTCGCCTGTCCAATAATCCACACGTCGGAACACCACCGCCGCATCGGTTCTGTTGTAGTAGTTATCTTCGATTTGAATGCCGTATCGCTGGTCAGGTGACAGGTTCGCACCATTGAACGTGTAATTGGGGTACGGGCTGTACGGAAGCTGCACAAACCAATCGGGATGTTCCATCACCCACTTGCCATCAATGCCCACGTGATTCGGCACCATGTCGCTTGCCAGCCGAATACCGCGCGCCCACGCCCGCCGTTTGAGGGTCGCGCACGCTTCTTCGCCACCTAATGCGTCCGCGATGCGATAATCCAGCAGCGAGTACGCCGACGCCACCGCGTCCTGATTGCCCATCATCTGCTTAATCGTCTGCGAAGCGACACTGCGCTCCCACAAGCCGATGAGCCACAAGCCCGTCACGCCCCAACTCGCCAGCGCATCAAGTTCCTCGTCGGGGATTTGGTCGAGCTGCGTGATCTCGCGCCCATATTTCTTGCTCAGTTGATCGAGCCACACGAACGAATTCTTGGCGATCATCACGAGGCGCGGCATCCAGTCACGGTCAGGCGTGAAGCGTTCCGGCTCCGCTTCCATCGCGCGATCAAAGCTGATGATGGGCACATTACCGGGACCGCCAATGCCGAAACTGGGCTTGAATTCTTCCTCTTTCATGAAGTCCAAGCCGCGCAGCAGCCGATAGATGAAGCTGCCGATGTAGGCGCTCCACCGTGACATCAAAAACGAAATCTGCCCTTCCAGCGAGTGCGGCGCATTCCGTACAGGCGCAAGCAGGAAGTCGATGATGTTCTCGCCGCCTGTGAACGCCCCACCGCCATCATTCAACTGCGTGTTGAAATACTGGTATAGCTGCTCCATGACACGCGGATAGCCCGTCTTCTTCAGCGTATCGTCGCCTAACAGTTCGGTGAACGGCGAAAACGCGGGGTTGGCATTCGACAGCCACAGCATCAGCATTTCTTCCAGCACCAGTTGGCGGTTCGGCACACCATCCATAGAGCCATTGAGGAAGGTGTCGCGGTCAACCTCGCGCGTGTACACGGCAAGCGGCGGGAACTCATCGGCAAACTTGCCAAACGTCTCATCCAGCGTCGATGTGCCTAATGACTCTTGCAGCGCACCCAGCGCCTCTTGCAGCATATTCGGTGCGACCTGCTGCATGTACGTGCGGAATACGTACTGTGTGATGCCATGCACCAGCGCCAGCGCATTAATTTCACTGGCACGCACCGCCTGTTCAGGGAACTGCACGGTATCGCGTTTGCGGTTCATCTGCGCAGCGAACGTGCGCGCCGCCAGGAAATCGGGAATGTCCGTTTTGCCAATCGGCACAAAAAGCGACAGATCAAATTGATATTTATCGCGGGAAAGTCCAGAAACGTGAAACCCTTTTAAAAGTTCGTCTGCCATAAACCACGTCCTTTTTTAATAAGTACTTCTCAGCACATACCTGATTTTAACAGACAGCAGTGTTACGGCGTTAATTTTCGTTTTAGATCTAGGGCAATTGCATCAAAATCGTGAATTGGGTCAAGGAAGGTCAGAAACGTCATTGTAGGGGCGAACCTGTGTGTT
>CALMZT010000599.1 GCA_937870805.1 uncultured Chloroflexota bacterium | reverse complement strand
GCTTCTGTGAGTTGAAATTTTCGCTTTGCCATGCTGCTATTTTATATCATTAGCTGTCTTTTTAGCTTGTCCATTAGTCAATGTTGTGACCTCATCATCTTAATCAAAAGGACGTGTTAGCACACACTCCTCGTTTTTGCAGTGTCACATCTTAGAGAATCGGAAACCTTACACCTTGCATTAAAGTGTCAAATGGAACTCAAATGGGTTTCGTTTTGTGCTATTCTTGCTTGAGACGGTACCCTCAAGAGGTATCATCTGTAATGCTCGAATTCTTACTGATAACTGTGAACTGACAACGGATAACTTGTATTGCAGCAGCAGCAGCAATTTCAGGTTCACAACTTGCTGCAATCGCTTCTCGTATTGCAGCAGCAACAAAACCAATCTGATGATAACGGACACCCCCCATGAAAAGGCAGCAGATGTACATCCTTTCCATCACCATCGCCATTATCGCCAGCACGTCCTATCACATCTTGCAAAAATCCACACCACAAAATGTCAATCCGATCATTGTATTGTTGGCAATTTACGTGACGGGTATTGTGGTGAGCATTCCGTTGTTTGCCTTCTTTCCTCTCCAAACGGGGTTGATCGAATCAGTCAGGCAGTTGAATTGGGCGAGCTTCGCAGTGGGTTTCGCTGTTGTGGGGATTGAAATCGGCTTCCTGCTCATGTACCGCGCGGGCTGGAATATCAGCGTCGGCGCTTTGATCGTCAACGTCGCCGCTACCCTGATTTTGATTCCGGTGGGGCTGCTGCTTTTCAGGGAACAGTTGACACCGCTCAACCTGTTTGGCATTGTCGTATGTATCGTCGGCTTGGTGATGATTAACATAAAACCATAGGCATGTATTGGACATAGAACCTCGTCAATAGAACAAGCTACAATTCCTCTCGTTCTACTTTAATAAAGTGAGTATTTTCATGACTTACAATTTCGATACCCCTATTGATCGACATGGATTCAGCGCTAAATGGGATTTTGTTCCATCGAATGTCATTCCGATGTGGGTTGCCGATATGGATTTCCGTTCACCTGAGCCAGTGATTCAGGCGATGCACGCGCGTGTAGAACATGGCACCTTTGGCTACGATTTCGATTCGCCAGCGCTGCGCGAAACCCTCGTCGAGCGCATGGCGTCGCGTTATGGCTGGCAAGTCAAAGCGGATGAAATCTTCTTCTTGCCGGGATTAGCCTACAGTCTCGGCGTGATGTGTCAGCTAACAGGCGAACCGGGAACAGGTGTCTTGATGCAGACGCCCGTCTATCACCCTTTCTTGGTAGCGCCTCCTAACAATAAGCAATTCGTCCAAGCCGCCGAACTCGTCTGTGTGCACGAGAATGGGCGCGTGCGCTATGAAATTGACTTCGATGCCTTTGAGCACGCCATTACCCCAGAAACTAGCCTGTTCCTGATGTGCAATCCGCATAACCCTGTTGGGCGTATGTGGACGCGCGCTGAACTTGAACGGATGGCAGAAATTTGTCTGCGCCACGACCTCTACATCTGCTCGGATGAAATCCATTGTGATCTCCTGATGGATGGTAGATCCCACACACCAATTGCCAGCCTATCGCCAGAGGTTGCTGACCGCACCATTACCATGATGGCTCCCAGCAAAACCTTCAACTTGCCGGGCTTAGGGTTGGGCTTTGCCATCATCCAGAATGCCGATCTGCTGAACAAGCTGCGCGGCATGGGAATGCGCCACGAAATCGCCCATGTGACCGCAATGGGTTTGACAGCAGCTTTAGCCGCTTATCGCGATGGGCAAGCGTGGCTTGACGAACTCCTGCCCTATTTGCGAGAAAATCGTGATACCCTCACCGACTACTTCGCTGAGCATTTCCCGCAGATCGGTATCACTTCACCGGAAGCGACTTATTTAGCTTGGATGGACATTCGTGACGCGAATATTCCGGCAAATACGAAAGACTTGCCAGGTGCAGTGAATGAATTTTTCTTGAATCAGGCACAGGTTGCCTTGCAGGAAGGCAAAATCTTTGGACAAGGGGGCGCTGGTTTCTTGCGCCTGAATTATGGCTGCACACGAGCTACTTTATTAGAAGCGCTGGAACGGATGCGTCTGGTGTTAGATCGCCACAGCCTTGTGTAATAATGAGTAGACTGAGGCTAAGACACTGAGAAGTCAGATCGCTCCTTGTGGACGGAGGAGTCCGTTAAGGAGTTGGACTCACGAACCTCAAGCGCACCACAAGTTGTCGCCTCCGTCAGGAGAGCACGCAGGAGAGATTCCTTCACAGCGAGGTTCACAGTGTCTTATTCCAGAGCGATGCAGCGAGGGAGTGAAGACCATGC
>CALMZT010000598.1 GCA_937870805.1 uncultured Chloroflexota bacterium | reverse complement strand
AGATAACACGATCAAGCATCATATTGATTGGATAGGCATTTTCCTCGCCTCGCTGTCGTTGGGTTCTTTCGTCTTTGGCACAATTGAAGGGCAAACCTACGGCTGGCTGGAAGCGAAAAAGGTGTTCACGCTTGCCTCGTTCAGCTATCCGACGCTGGCAGAAGGCATCACGACCATTCCCGCAGGCACACCGTCGTTTATCCCGTTCATCTTTGCCTTTGGCGCGATCATGTTCGTGTTGTTCACTATCGTGGAAATTCGGCAGGAGCGCGCAGGTGGTGAGCCGCTGTTTGAGTTCGGGATGCTGCGCTATCGCAGTTTCCGCTACGGCTTGATGACGATTTTCGTCGTGGCGTTGGGCGAGTTCGGTACATTCCTCGTACTGTCGATTTATCTGCAACTGGCGAAGGGTTTGGGCGCGTTTGAGACGGGCTTGCAGTTTCTGTCATTTGCGATTGTCACGATTATTGCCTCACCGATGGCGGGCGCGCTGTCTACCCGATTCGGCGCAAAGTGGATTGTCACGGTGGGGATGCTGCTGGAAGCTACTTCGCTGTTCTGGATCAGCCGTATCCTATACTACGATCTTCCGACGAGCAGCTTAACGCCGCCGCTGATGTTATATGGGGTTGGCGTCGGCTTGGCGATTGCGCAGCTTGCTAACATTGTGCTGTCGGACATCCCGCCGCATAAAGCGGGCGTGGCTTCCGGGGCGACAAATACCATGCGCCAGTTAGGGGCATCGCTGGGCATCGCCGTGATCGGCGCAGTACTGTTCGGTACGTTTGCCGACGCTGCTACACCTCTGGTTCAGGAAAGCACAGCGTTTTCGGATTTCGTGACACGTGTCGAAGCGAATACCACCATCTCTGATGAGGCGCGCACCTTCGGTTCACAGTTTGGACGCTTCGAGGATACTGCGAAGGAAGGCATTATCGAAGGGCTACGCAACAACGAAGGGTTCGATGGCAACACCGACCCGATTACATCAGCAATTGAAAATATTCCCGATGAAGGTCGTCAAGCGCTGCGCACGTTCGCAGGTATTGACCTTGATGACCCGGCAACAGTGGAATCGATTAAGACGGATCTCGCGCCGGACGCTGCGATTTTGCAAGCGGATTTGCAACGCGCGCTGGGCGAAGGCTTTTCGACAGCCGGACGCGCGGCGGCGGCAACGGCGGCGTTCTTTGTGGCACTAGGCGCGCTCAGTTCGCTGATGCTGCCCAATACCAGGCGTCACGCGCCAACAGCGGAAGGCGAAACGGCGGCGGTGATGGCACATTAGCGTGTAACCAGTAAAATGGTGTGGAGTGGGGTGAGGCACGCGCCTTACCCCGCTTCATATGATGAGGGAACACCATGCCCATTTTCAACTGTCGTTATCTGATCGTGATGCTCGTCGTGATGCTCCCGGCATGTAATCTTGGCACGGAACCGCCGACACCGCCCGCAACCCTCGAGGGCGGGAACTCTACAGTTGAACTGATTGAGGACGCGACGAATACGCCTGATGCGCTGCCGACGGTGACAATGCTTGTGCGCCCTGTGCCCATCTCGCAGACGATTGCGGGGCTGGTGTGGCATGATGTGTGTGCTGTGCCGGAGGGAGAAGTCAGCGAAACACCGCCTGGCTGTGTGGAAAATGACAACGGCTACAGCGCCAATGGCATCCTGGAGGCAGGTGAAACAGGAATCGCGGGTGTGTATGTGACGTTGGGCGAGGGCGCGTGTCCATCGGAAGGCTTAGCGGAAGCGGTCACGAACGACGATGGAGCATATGTCTTCAGTGATTTAGAAAGCGGCACTTACTGCGTGACGATTGATACGCTGCGCCCCGAAAATCTCGCGCTGCTGGTGCCGGGGGCGTGGAGAGCGCCAAACGACGACGGCGAACTTACGGTGACGCTCACCTCAGGTGAAAGTAAGCTGAACGCCAACTTCGGTTGGGATTTCCAGTTTGCGCCATAATTTGTTGATCTAGAACAAACGAGCTATCCTCATAGAGACCTTCGCTTTTACATGATTTTTTGAGGAGTGGTTATGGCTGTCTCGTTGAAAAAGGCGCGCGATTTCGTCTATGGCAACGGCGTGTTATGGGAAAAGGCGCTGTTTGGCTACCTGTTTGAAGGCAGATCATTGGAACACCTGCACCAATGTCTGCGCTGCTACAAGAACCCTGATGATGGTTGGGGACACGGCTTGGAACATGATGTCAAAACTCCTGATTCGCACCCTGCGGTGTTAGAGTTCTTGCTCTTTGTATTTGCGCGTGACATCGAGATCCCATCTGGCAACCTGCTCGATGGTACGGCGGGATGGTTAGAACGCCAGCGCAAAGAAGATGGGTCGCTGACCAGCCCCGCTTCGCTGCGGGATTACCCTGCTGAACCCTGGTGGATAGAATGGGGTGGGCAAACTGCGCCAGATTCAATTGTGGGCAATCTCAAGAAGGTTGGCAGCAGCACATCCTCCCTCGAAGAATCCACGCGCAAGTGGGTAGAAGCCAACTTAACGCTGGAGAAGATACAGGCGAACGAATGGTTGTTCATGGCGTATCATGCCTTCGATTACTTCATGAATATTGACAACTTCCCCAATGTCGAGACTTATCGTCAGGCAGTGATCGACAATATCCGCGCCTGTGCCGAAAAGATGCCACAGAAACGGTATTACGTGCTGCTGCAATTTGCACCTACACCAGATGCCCCCGTCGCCCAGACGATGCCAGAAGTCGTCAAGCGCAGCCTCGATTATGTGCAAGACACACAGCGCGACGATGGCGGCTGGGATGACGAGCATCATATGAAACACTGGCAGCCCTATGTCAGCACGATGATTTTCTGGGCACTGAAACGTCACAATAGACTAGAGATTGCGAAATCTTAAGCCAAGCTCAGCAGATTTTAATGTAAGGTAATAAATAGATGCATCTTCTATAGCTGTAGCTGTTTTCTATTGGAGTTGAGGGCTTATGGCAAAGGCAATCTGGAACGGCACCGTCATCGCAGAAAGTGACAACACTGTTGTTGTCGAGGGCAATCACTACTTCCCACCCGATGCAGTGAAGAAAGAATTTTTGAAGGACAGCACCACCCATACGACGTGTCACTGGAAAGGCTTAGCCAGTTATTATACCGTCGAGGTGAATGGGCAAGCCAGCCGCGATGGCGCGTGGTACTACCCTGACCCCAAGCCTGAAGCGAACCAAATCGGCGGTTACATTGCCTTCTGGCGCGGCGTTAAGGTCGAAAGCTAATACTTTTAGAAGCGCTGAGTGAACAACCTCAGCGTTTTTATTTTAATTTCTCCAACCACTTCTCGATAATCCCTCGTGTTTCCTCTGGTGCGGACTGTGGGAAGAGATGCCCATGTCCGGGCACTTCGGCATAGTCTGCGTCGGGCACGAGACGGCAAAACTTGTCGGCAGCGTCTTTGATAAATGTGTCAGTCGATGCACCGCGAATAACAAGCATCGGCAGCAGCCCGCGCAGCTTGGGAATATCGCGCCACGAACGTGTATGCACGGTCTTAAAATAATGCGCTTCCCACTGAGGCGACCATGCCAATTGCATTCCATTGCCATCATCGGCGGGACGTAATCCACCTTCGGCATACAAACGCACGGCACGCGCTGACCAATCCGCGAATAAACGCTTGCCCTTAAAATACTCATACGCCTCGTCTACACTGGCAAAGCGCGCACGACGACGCAGCGCTCCCGGCACCAGTGGCATACGCTGTTCAGCACGGAAAAGCCGCAAGAGGCGAACGGCATTGAGGAAGCGTAAGGGCATAAATGTTGGGTCAAGTAGAATGAGCGCACGGAAACGCTTCGGCTGCTTGATCGCGGCTAACGCTGAGGCAACCCCGCCAAAGGAATGTCCAACGGCGATGACGTTGTTTAGAGGATGAGCTTCCATGCCTGTCAGTAGATCGTCGGCAAGCTGGTACCAGTTCTGTGTTTCTGCTGGCTGATGCTGCCCGTTCCACAGGGCGCGCGGCGGCAAACTCAGCACTCGATAGCGATCTGTGAAGGGTTCGACCAGTGGAATGTAAGTTTGCGGCGGGAAGCCATTGGCGACGGCGATGTGCATCACAGGCGCGTCGGGATGACCGCCAAATTCATAGAGCGTTTGGGGCATAGTGAGCACTCAGCTTTCAGCGATCAGCATACAGGTTTTTGAAATGAGCAGTACGGAAACTATAGCGACTCAGACAGGGGAAGCCAACGGTTTACGTCAGCATGTGATCGTAGTTCTGGATCAGGCGCATTTCATTGGTAGCTTTGAAGCCCAACGACTCATAAAGCGGACGACCTTTGCTGCTGGCGTGCAGCAGAATGACCCGAATGCGCTGTTCGGCGCAGTAGGCAAGAATGGTGTCCATCAGCCGCCGCGCCAACCCTTGATGACGGTAATCAGGATGCACAAACATGTTGAGGATGTAGCCGCGCGTGGTCGCAACGTCCATCGGCGTCGGGGGCCATTCGATCAGCCACAAGCCCGCGCCTGCAATCACGTCACCATCGGGAAGTGTAATGAACCAGCCAAGATAGTCGCCCTTCGTCATTTTGCCGCGCACCCATGCATTGAACAGCGTCACCGACTCATCAGCAACAGTCATGCCCATGTCCTCGAACATGGCGCGGCGTTGTTGGGCGATGATGTCGGCATCCTCGACGGCTGCCATGCGAGTAGTGTAGATTTCGCTCATCGTGATTTACCTATTGCTAAAGTGAATCCCTAAATTCAAAGCCTATCAGTCCAACTTACTAAAAATACAGACCATTTAGTACCAAGCGAATGCTTCTTCGACATCAACTACCATTTTGAACGCGCTAAAATCAACAAAACAGTCAGTTCTTCGACAAAAAAT
>CALMZT010000597.1 GCA_937870805.1 uncultured Chloroflexota bacterium | reverse complement strand
GAGGATGATGAATGGCTGGCGATCGTCACCCTCTCCCGGGCGATCACGCGGAATGTCGATTTTGCCCTGCAGTATCTGCACCAGCAGAACGACTCGAACATTCCGCTATTCGAGTACAAGAGGAATATTTATGGCGGGATCGTCACCGTAAGGTTTTAACGAATCATTAACCTATCTTCCCTGTGCTGTTCTTCCCCTCCCTCGGAATCAGACCCTCGTAGGGGCGGACCGATCTGTCCGCCCCCGCCTCACTTCACTGCACAGAATCAAACGGCACAGGAAGCAAAACAGGGCGCACACGCCGGTGCGCCCCTACAATTCCCGGTACTCCACATCATTCAGTGACAGAGCATGAAGCCCGCCCGATGAGAGATTTGCTCAGGGGTTCAAATTGAGCTTTGAAAGACGCTAGTCAAAATTTTGCCTCGCCCGATTTACACACGCTTTCATATCGCTGACGGCTTGATCCATATCTGCCCTAAAGGCATCCCAACGATCATCCGCCGCTTCTTTAATTTCCGCGAGTTTAGCACGCACGACCTGGCGCTTGTTGTTGAGGTCTGCGATCAGTTCCTGCGTCTCAGCGCCAACCTTATCTTGCCACTCGTCAATTTCCGAACCCCATTCTTTGAGGTAGGCTTGGATTTTTCCTTGATAAGCTAAGCGATTATCTGTGCGTTCCATGTGATTTCGCCTTTTCCAAGTGAACGAATAAAGCATTACCTGGGCTAATTTTAATAGAATTGTATTAGAATGATATAGGCATCCATTGAGAAGCGGCGTCATCAAGCACTTGTGCAGATAGAACTTATGTGCTACTCTTATCGTGAAGATGAAGCTGTAGGGGCGTTCAAACTCAGTGAGATAATCTGATGTACGACGCTCTAGTCTAGCGCCTCTCGCCAACTCTGATGAGCGATGGAGAGGATATAGATTGTGTGTTCAATGATGGATAAACCGTTGAACGCCTCTACAAATGCAAATCCTAGTCTAGCCCTGCGGATGTTTCATGATCTCACACGCCTCTATCCCCGCGCAGAAAGAGGTAAACCAATGAGCGATGCTATCGACAAGCTGCGCACGATATGCCTTGCCATGCCTGAAGCCGCCGAAGTCGATGGCGGCGTGGGCAGCCCTTCATTTAAAGTGCGCGACAAGATTTTCGCCATGCACCATCCGATGAATGAACGCCCGTCGATGTGGTGTAAAGCGCCGCGCGGCTTTCAGGAGGTGATCGTCGGTTCTGACCCCGAACATTTCTTTGTGCCGCCCTATGTTGGCATTCATGGCTGGATTGGTGTCTGGCTGGACATTGATCTCGATTGGCAGCACATCAGTGAGTTAGTCGAAGAAAGCTATCGGATGACCGCGCCGAAACGTCTCATACAACAACTGCAATCGAAAGGAAAAGCGCCATGACAACAAACGGGGCTTTAGCCCGCCGCAAGCCACTGGGTTTTAACCCAGGTGGTGAGGCGCTTTTGGCTTGAGCCAAAGATTGCATTTTGAGCGTAGATGTGGTACACTGGGGTTTGGTGGCAAGTGTGGAA
>CALMZT010000596.1 GCA_937870805.1 uncultured Chloroflexota bacterium | reverse complement strand
GAAAGTTACACGGGCCGACTTCTGTCCAGGTGTTGGCGATACCGATAATGGGCTTGTTGAGGTCGTCGTCGGTCAGGCCGATGGCCTTGAACATCGAGCGGGCAGCGGCGCGGTCATCACCCTCGACCAGGGTGCGGCTGCGCGCGTTGAGTGCTTGAACGGCATCGCGGATTGCTGGTGAATCAGACATGGTAGCTCCCAGTAATGAGTTACGAGTGATGAGGTATGAGGGAGAGTATAACTCGGAATGGATCGAGGAGCTAAACCGCCAGCGCAGACCATTTAAGCCCCTGGTCGTTAGTCGAAAAGACTTTTCCCTTAGCAGATGGGTTTAAGAACGCTTATATTGCCAAATCTTTTCAATAAAACACTGAGCTCGACTTTGCACATCAAGCAGCATAGGACAAGGTCGAGATGAGTATGTCGAATAGCGGCTTGGGAATTTTAAGCATATCGGGTTCGTCCTTGGATATTCGAAAAGTCGGATAGGCAGACCACAAATGTTGACGTACCAGCGCGAGGGCATCGGAGAAGGTGGGCAGCGATTTGGTGTACCAAGCGGCTTGACGGGGTGCTGCGGTGGGATTGAGCGAGAAGAGCGCATCCGCAACCAGCGTGACCCACGAGAACAGCCCCAACAACAGGGGTGTGGTGCGGGCAATGGCAAGGTCACTCCATTGGCGTTGAGTTTCCAGTCCCAGATGACGGCGGGCTTCTTCAAAGGTGACTTCGACCTGCCAGCGCTGGACAAACCAGGTGATAATATGGCTGGGCAGTTGCTGGGGGTCAGTACACAACAGCGCGACGGGCGTGTATTCCCCGTGTGGGTCACGCACCAGCACCCAACGGATGGGGACAGGTGGTTTGCCGCTGTGGTACCACACGGCACAACCCGAAGTGATGTCCATCACGCGCTGCTGCCCATCGTACCAAGCCACTGTCACGCTCGTCCACACGGTGTCAGGATCGGTCAAGACCTGTGCCAGATTGGGCAGGCGTTTGCCTTTCTTGCGCGGTCGTCCGCGTCCGCTGTAAGTGGGCGCAGGTTCGTACAAGGCCGCATCTAGTCGCAGGCGGCTGACAACGGTGATCTTCAGCGCCTGCATCTGACTCAGAAAGTCCAGCGCGGCATAGGCACTGTCACCTACCAGCACCAACTCACGCTGTGGCAAGCAGCGGCGCAGCAACGCCAGCATCTGTACGCTGCGCTGCAACAGCGTTTTGGGAACACGTCCACGCTGTTGGTAATAACGCGCGGAAGGCGACAGCACACTCATGACAGGCAGCGCCCACACGCGCTGCGCCCACGCGATGTTCGTCAGCAGCATCAAGCTGATCCAGCGCAGTCCACTCACTTTGACAAAATGGCTGTCGCTGCTGCGAACCGCATCTCGATAAATGCCCCGCGCCGCGATCTTGCGTCCCCAGCGGCGCTCAATCGTCGCGTCGATCCCAAACACCAACGCTTGCTCCGGCACACAAAACGTGTTCATCAGCAGTTTCAGCAGCACTCGCGCCAAGTCCAGCGGCGACCACACCGCCCGGTTCAACACCTGATGATATTGGGCAAACTGGCGGCTCTCCCTCAATCCCATCACTCGCAGCGCTTCACTCACCACGCGCTTGCCGGGTGTCAAGATGCTGCCTATCAGCAGCGTTTGGGCTTTCATCCATGTCGTTACTCCATAAAAACATGGCGCGAACGGGTTCAGCAGGTTTATGATTATTGTGGGCAGGTTGAGCATCGTTTCATCCTTTGTCAGAGGTCTGAAACAGCTTACCCTGCCTCCCTTTTTTCAGCTACCCATGTGCAAAGTCGAGCTAAGAACCTGTTTGGAAATTAATAATCAAGGCGCTTGAGCATGGTACGAATGGAAGCGAGATAGATGAAACCTTCGCTGGTGAGAGAATCGCGTTCATAGTCTTTGCTCAAGCGGCGATATTTGCCTAACCAAGCGAAGGTGCGCTCAACAACCCAACGACGGGGTTGTACCAGAAAACCAGTCTGGCCTTGCTGGGCAGAAACGATTTCCAGGGCAACGCCCCACTGCTCATGCAAGTAAATTTCTAAATCACCTTGATAGCTTTGGTCAGCCCAGATTTTGAGCAAGCGCACGGCAATTTGCCGTTCAACTTTCGTCAGCAGCAGCTTCAGTCCGTCGCGGTCAGTCATATTGGCCGCTGACACGACCACATCAAGTAAATTGCCCAGCGTGTCCACCAAGATATGCCGTTTGCGACCTTTGATTTTCTTATTACCATCATAACCAGTCGCTCCACCCCTATCACTGACCTTGACGCTTTGGCTGTCCACGATGGCCGCGCTCGGACGCGCAAAGCGCCCGATCCGTCGCCGTTCCAGATAGCCCATCGCCCGATTCAGCCGTTGCCATGTCCCATCCAAACACCATTTTCGATAATGATAGTACACACTCTGCGGGTTTGGATATTCACGCGGCAAATTCCGCCACTGGCATCCTGTTACCAGCACATACAAGACCGCATCCACCACCGTCCGCATGTCCAATTCAACCGGACGACCTGCTCCCTTCCGTTTCGGCAACATCCAGGCTAACCGTCGCCACTGTCCCTCACTCATCTCACTGGTATATCGTCGTTTTTTGTGCGACACTTTTCTCGATTCCTGTTGGTCTACTTGTTTGTGTGGTTACTTCAAGTTTACCCAACAGGAATTTCCAAACAGGTTCTAATTCGTTTTGTCGTAGCGATAGCTCTCTTACTATTCATCTGTGGGTTATTCGGCTTGCTCGTATTAGAGACAAGAAATATTTCATCTCGCTGCGTATACTATAGGCTGTTTGCTGATCGCTGAGTGCTGATTGACATGACCAGTTCACGCTACTATACCCATCTGGCGATGGCGTGGTTCACCGCTGGCGGCTGCTATCTCGCCTATCTTTATCGACCTTTCGCCAATGCAGGAGCAATCCTCACGCTTGGGCTTGCCTACGTGTCACTGTTGCAGATGGTCATCACATTAGCCATCGGTCCCCTTCAACTGCTGTATCAACGTCGCAATCCGGTCAATATCATGTTGCGACGCGACATTGGCATCTGGGCGGGCATCACAGGCTGCTTGCATGTGTTTTTCGGGCTGCAAATCCACGCGGGCGGCGATATTCTGTCGTACTTCCTGCGCAGTGATGGCACGATCATGTGGAACTTGTTCGGGCAAGCCAATTATCTCGGCTTGGCGGCGACCATCATCCTTGTTCTGCTCACGGTAATTTCCAACGACTTCTCATTGCGCCGAATGAAAGGTAAGGCATGGAAATGGTTGCAGCGCACAAATTATCTGCTGGCGCCGCTGGTCTTCCTTCACGCGCTGTGGTATCACGATGTCGCGCGCCGTGAGCAGGTGTTCACCTACGCTGTGTATGCACTGATAGTTTTCACGTTATTTATTCAAGTGATAGGAATCTACCTCTATCGCGCGCAGAGTCATCGGCGGCGCAAGCGTTTACTGTGAAGCAGTACCTATTCATGTCTGTCATGTGACAGATGTCCTATAAAACCAGCCTGTCAGGTCATATTTCACCATGAGATTTTTCAGTGATACCCTGATTGCTAATGAACAATATTGTCAAAGGCGAGCGCGAGCACATTGGCGTCATTGTGCCGGCGGGCGAGCGCGGCGGAGAGCGGCTCGTTGACCAGGGCGCAGCGGCAGGCGGGCTCGCGGTTGACGGCGATCGAGATGCCGATGCCCGAGCCGCACAAG
>CALMZT010000595.1 GCA_937870805.1 uncultured Chloroflexota bacterium | reverse complement strand
AACCCACATGCGGCGCGAGAACAACCCTTTTAAGGGTTTCCAAACCACCCTTAGCCAGAGGTTTTGAACCTCTGGCGCTGGCAATCGAAGCGTTAAGGCTTATCTTGATGCCTGAGAACCTGTGTGTTCACCCGCTGCTCAGCCCTGTACACTTTTCCCTACAAATATGTTGTGAACCCTTGTCACCTTCAAACTAAATTTGATGCGATTGCCCTGTCATCATACTGTAGTCAGCTTGACACTTCGGCAAACCACTGTTTCAATGTGGAAGACATCAACAAGAGAACCGCGACGATGGTGAAGGCAATCAAGCGACTTATCAATCGACTCGATCAGAACCCGTTAGTCAGTGTGGAGCAACGCATCTGGCGGCGACAGTTGGGCACGCCGACAGGCAGGCAGCGCTGGCTGAATCTGCTGCTGGGCTGGACGACGGTAGTGCTGTCTATCGTGCTGTACGTCAGCGAGTTGATCCGCGCGCTGTTGGGCAGCGATTTAAACACCGTGCCTCGAAATGCTCAATGGCTCATGGGGGCTTATGCGCTGCTGGCGTTGATTTTCTATACGACTCCCTGGCGTCAGGGGCAGCGGCTGGCGCAGGAGATGATTGCGCGTGACAAAAGCCGCCCACAGTCGTGGGAACTGGTGGTGCTGACAGGCATTGATGCGCGTTCCTATGTGCTGGCGAAGTGGTGGGCGCTGGTACGGGCGCTGTCCCCGGCGCTGCTGTACACGGGCATCGTGCGCGCGGGCGCGGTGACGTTTCTGGTGGCGGAATTCACGCGCTCACTGGCGGCGAACTCGCGCATGTTCAGCGGCAATGTGATCGTTTATCCTCCGAACGCGCTGGATATTCTGATCGTGGGAATTTTGAGCATCGTGCTAACCTACACGGGGCTGCCGGGCGTGTGTGCTGTGTACATCGACAACGCCTTAGATTCGCGGCGCAACGGCAATTCGTGGTGGGGGTCGTTCATGCGCAATACGCTGACCTTCGTTGTTGGCGTGATCGTCATCTTCGGCGCATTAGGCATGATTGCGGCATTTACGGCTATTTTCGCAATCCCATCATGTCGGCAATGATCGCCGTTACGCTGTTTACGCTGGTCGATAACGGCTTTGTTCTGACGGGTTCGCTGGCGGCATATGGGTATTCTTTTATGGGTCGCCAGCCTGAAAACCTTGCATCGCTCAATGCCGAACTCGTGCTGCTGATCGTGACCCTGATGCTGCCGTTGAGCATGGCGCTGACGTGGTTCTGGCTTAAAATGGCGGAATGGACGGCGCAGCGCTATCAGCTTGTGGCAGCGAAACCCGCGCCTGTAGAAAGGTCAAGTGATGCTCAACCGCATCTTACATCGATTCGACAATCATATCCTCACGGCGACTGAACTGCGCTTATGGTCAGGACGCGCGCAGTACCATGCTGCGTCGCGCGTGCAGTGGCTGTCACGTGTCTTCGTCGGCACGATGACGGTGTTGAGTTTGCTGTTGTTCGTCTATGAATGCTTCGCCGTGTGGTTCAATATCGACCTCTTACACATCACGACGCTTTCCATCACGAGGCGTTTCTTGCTGCAAACGCTGATTCTTGGCGGCTTTGCGGCGTTTTTAGCGGCATATGCCATTCCCCTGCAACGCACGCGCGTATTGGCTAGGCAGATCATTGCGCGCGATAAAAGCAAGCGTGATCGTTGGGAATTGATTACGCTGACGGGCGTGGATGCGCGTTCGTATGTGCGTGCCAAGTGGTGGACCATCATGCGCATGATTGCGCCGCAGCTTATTCCTGCTGCCATCATCCGCGCCGGAGTGTTTACCTTCGCAGTGGGCGAATTGACGCGCGCCATCGCCAACAGTACCGCAGCGCGCTTTCCGAACAGCGGCTTTATCGACAGTCCTTCGCCGTTCGATATTCTCGTCATCGGCGTGCTGAGTGTGCTGCTTACGTTCAGCCTCTTGCCCAGCTTAGCAGCGGGCAGCGTGGACGATATGTTAGACTCGCCGCGTTACGGCAATACGTGGTGGGGATGGTTTGGGCGTGGTGCAGTGAGTTTGATCGAGTTCATTACGGCGATGCTGCTGATCACCGTCGTATTGGCTGTGGTGTTCGTCACGCAGCAGGATGGCATGACACTGCTGCTGATCGGGATGTTTTTGTGGACGGCAATTGATAACGGCTGGACAATCACGGGACAGCTTGCGGCATCTGTATACTTCTTTAGTCCATACCAGCCGCCGATTATTTTGCTGGACGCTGGACAGGTGGTGTTGATTGTGCTGCTGACGCTGCCGTTTGTGGTGTGGCGGGCGTGGATACGCTTGAAAATGGCGGAATGGACGGCGCAGCGCTATCAGCTTGTGAAGACGGAGAAAGTGTCGAACGGCGATAAAATATAGGTCGCGCTTTACAATTGAGGGGGTGGTGTGACGGACTGGCTGACACGGATTTTTCCATTCGTTGGGGCGCTGCGCCTGTACAACCAGCTTGTCAGCCGCACACCCTCGCCGCTGCTGGTGATAGCTCCGGGGAGTATGTATCGCCTGCGACAGATCAACGGCACGGCGACGCGCTGGTACTACTGTGTGCTGGAAATCGAGCAAGGCAGTATCATCCTCTACCCTCGCACGCGCGGCACACAGCAGCAGTTCCTCTTCGCCATTCATGCGCTGCGCTGGTTTGGGCGTCCCAAAAAGTATGAGATGGGCAGCAACGACATCTGGCTGCACCTTGAACAGGACGATCTGTGGACACTGCTGGAAATCCGCCTGCACCACGCTGAGATGCGGCGTTTTGTACGCACGCTGAAAACCATCACGCATGAAACGATGGTCAAGGCATACCGTCGCCAGCGTCCTTATATCCATTACGGCGCGGTAGAAGCGTACCCTGCGACGCAGGACATTTACGGCGCATGGAAACTGGACGAAGGCGTGTCGCTGTACATCATGCCGCTGTATCTGGTGATTCTGCGCGGGAGTCGGGTGCTGCGTGCGGTGCCGCTGAGTGACGTGCAGGAGATCACAGCGCTGCGACGGCTGGATGAGCCAACCGATGACGGCTTAGTGCGCTTCCGCGTAGCAGAAGAGTCGATGGCATTTGCGATTGAGCATCATCAGGAATTCGCAGATCGGCTGGCTGAAGCCGCGCGCCGTTCGCTGGAAGAACCACCGATACAGAAACAAAAAGCGCATGAGGACAAAGAGTGAGATTCATGCTGGTCAGTGACACCGCATGATATTGAATAGAAGTTACGCAGTTGAGTTCAAATTTCCGCATCACTCGTAGGGACGCACCTCGTAAGCGAAGCGGCGTGCGCCCGTCAACTGCGTAAATCCTAATTGAAAGAGTGTCCAGATTTCAGGGGATCAGCCAGACGTATCTAAGTTGTGTTGTGCAAAGACGCCCCGATACTCGCCACGCGCTTCCCAATCAACCGCCGCGAGAACGTCGGGAAAAGTAGGAACAGAATTCGCCGCCGCCAATGCCGCCGCTGACAACCCTGTGATTTGCTGCACTTTGCCGATCACACGCTTCATGCCTGTCTTTTGCATGAAGACGGCGCGGCGATGTTCAGCACGTTGACGGATGTGCGGCTTGATCGCGTGGCGAACGCTGGCTTGAACGGCTGTGGGCTGCTGCTCTAAGGCATGACGCCACAGGGCTTCTTCCTCCGACATATCGACACCCATCAATTCACGGCGAATGATTTCGTCAAAACACACGACAAAATACTGTGCCGCATCGAAGGGGACATCTGTTAGATGACCGCCAAGCTGATCCCGCAGGTTGATATAATCGTTATAGATGATGCTGTTGATAATCATCGGTGAACGCACAGGGACTCGATCAGAGATCCGTTCCGCGCCGACTTCTTTGATGAAGCGCATCATCCGCCCTTTTTCGTCCTTCATCGTCAAGCTGATGCCATTCCCTCCCGCCCAGGCGATAGCGGAGAGAGCTTCGTTGATGCGCAGCACACGGTCAGCATACGCTAATTGCACAAACGCCGTCGTGTAGTCTGGGGATACTGGGGGACAGAAACGCCCGCCCGGACCGTTCAGAATCCTATCGACCAGCGAACGATGCGTGCAGGAATTAAAACCCTTTGGCAACAGATAGAGCACCCCATAATGTCCTGTCGCCATGAAGCGTGTGATCAACTCCTGAGACGTGAAATATTCGGTTTCCGGTGTCAGCTTGCCGAACAGGTTGGAATAGACACAAGCGCTGCCGTTGGTGTTGTTGATGGCATCGACATACCAATTCACCGACAGCGGGCGCTCCTTTTCGACAGCGCGATAGATCGTCGCCAGCGCGCGCGCGTATAAAAGCTGCTTGTCTTCCAGAATTGTCAGGTATTCCCCGCGTGCCTCACGAACACCCGCTTCCCAATTGTCAGGCATCGACAAGCCGCCTGTGCGAATATAACGCAGCCGCGCGTCGTCAAAGCCCTTGACTACCTGCACTGTCGAGTCGTCGTCGCTGTTGTCCACCACAATCACCTCAAAGTCGGTAAAGGTCTGGTTGAACACACAGCGCAGCGCCGCGCCGATAATATGGCTGCGATTTTTGGTGGGAAGCACAATGGAAAAAAATGGAGGCATAGCCTGTCTTTCGTTAGAGGGAAGTCATGATGCGAACTGCTGAAAATCGTGTTCTCGAAACATTTGGACGAGCTTTTCAAGATCATCCAGCACATAGGCTGGTGAGTAACTGAATTCCTGCTGCATCCGCGCGATGCTGATCGGCGGGAAGCTCATATCATAAGCGTTTTCCACCACGTCAAAGGTCGCGCCCGTCAAATGCGCGATTTCATCGCCTAGCTCTTGATGTGTCGTCTGGCGTCCTCCGCCAAGGTTATAGATCGGCTGTTCACCTTTGCGGGCAATCGTCAGCAAGCCATCCACAACGTCGTCAATGCTCACATAATCTTTCGCGGATGCGAGCTTAGTCTGTAAGGTCACTTTGCCCTGTGTCACCGCGTCACGCAGGACACTTGTCAAAAAATTATCCGAGTTAAAATCAGGACCATAAACATTTGACACACGCACGCATGATACTTTACGACCCGAACGCAGCGCAATCGACTCGCCCATCAACTTGGAAATGTTGAAATTATCGGTTGGCACAAGGGGATTGACCAGCAGCGGCTCATCTTCCAGCGCGATGGGCATCTGCCGATTGTACACACGAGTCGATGAGACATACACCAGTTTATCGAAGTCGCCATCACGCAGCAGCCCCAGCAGTTTGCAGACATGGGCTTCTACGGTGTCAAACGGGCGCGTGCGAAAATCTGCTGTCAAGCCGATGGTGTAAATCACAGTGCCAAGCGGGCGGTCTGTCAACACAGCGTCACGCGACGGGGCATAATACTCTGTGCCCTCCTGTGCCAGCCGTTTTACCAGATGAGAGCCAAAAAAGCCCGTTGCGCCAAGGATGGTTATCATGAGGTTGTCGGGTGATGTAACGTCGGGTCTTTATGCCACAACAGCTTCGGGCTGACGTGATGCGTGAGCTTAAACAGGTCATTCTGAAGAATCGTCGGGTCTTTCACGGCGACCATGTTGAGTCCGTGTGGCGGACCTTCGAGATAGGTTTCTTCCAGCGGCACAAGTTCAATCGGCAAGTGCGACATGGCATAGTTGGAATGAAAGTCGCGCACAGAATAGATCACATAGCCCAATGAATGCAGGTATTTCACAATATCGGTGTTGTGCAAGCCATCGGACCAATCGACGTAGTGACGGTGGATTTCAAAGATGAGGTGCGGCGCTTGTGGAGCAGGCAGCCGCAAGTGATATTCTGCCCCCTGAAAGCCTTTCAGTTCTCCACCTTCCGTATCAATCATAATCACCCCAATTTGACCCGTAATGCCTTCCTGTTCGGCATACGTGTCAATGGTCGTGGTCGCAAAGCCATTGTCGGCATCGGCGGCAGGCGCTGAAAAAGCATAGGCATCGTAGCCCACTAAGGTGAGTTTTGTGTCCTCGTCCCACAAGCCCAGCGCCGACGATTTTACGTTGTCCGTCAAACCATTCAACTGCACATTATGGCGCAGCGTGTTTAGATTGCCCTCATGCGGCTCGAAAGCATGAACCACCCCCTGCCGCGCGGCAAGCTGCTGGGCGACGAGCAGCGCCTGATCGCCAAAGTATGCACCACCAATGACGACATGCCGCGTATCGCGCGATAAATACAACAGCAAGCGCGTTGTTTGCGGCTCCCACACATGATCGGGAACTTCCGGCTTGGACATGATGAAATCGCGCGTGATTTTGCTTGTGTGCGGAAACTCAAAGACCAGCCCCGATTGCAGTGTTTTACGCACCAACCCGGCATCATGATACAGTGCATCGAACACCGGACCTGTAACATCATCGCGCACACTGCCGCCGCTGTAATTCGCCCGCGCTTCAAAGTCAAGCAGCAAGCGGGTCAGCGCCTCGCGCGTTTCAGCATCCTGTCCTATCCGGTTCAGCGCACGTTCCAGCTTTTCTAACGATCCCGACATCCCAAGACTACCTTTTATCCCACCAGCGTTGTCATATTTTCGTGCTGCCATTCCAGCTTGGGGCGCACGACTCCCAAAAGCGTCCCGCCATAGACACCGCGCATCGAATCGCCTTCCATCGCGTCGATCACCTGAAAGCGCAAACAGTCGGGAACATTAAAGTGCGCAGTGTTATTCTCCAAAACCGCCGACAGCGCAACTTGCAGTGAAAAAGACCCTTCGACCAGTAAATTGCCCGGAATCACACAGCGCGAAATCCGTTTTCCCGTGCTGTCAACATCTTGCTCGTAAATAAACTCTGGTGTCAAGTCTGCGCCCGTAAACACGCTCAGCCCTTCCTGATTGTAGAGGATGAAGGCGGGCACAAGGCGCTTGCCAGGTTGCAGCACATCGTATTCGATTTCAAAGGTAATAGGACGGCGGATGTCAAAGGTATCACTGATGTGTCCGCGTTCGTCGCATAAACGCACCGCCGCGAGCCGCACCGTTTCAGTGCCCGGCGCTTTGGCGAGGTCATCCCAACGGCGTTCGCCCGTCGTGCTTAAGCCCTCGTTCATGTAGATGTTGATCACTTTTGCGGTCTCATCGTCGGCTTTTAGCGTACCCTCACTGAGCAGAATCGTTCGTGAACACAGCCGCGCAATGGCTGCCATGTTGTGCGACACGAGTACCACTGTGCGTCCCTGCTGCCCAACGTCCTGCATCTTATTCAGGCATTTGCGCTGGAAGTTGGCATCGCCCACCGCCAGCACTTCATCAACCATCAAAATTTCGGTTTCTAAGTGTGCAGCAACTGAAAACGCCAAACGCAGATACATACCGCTGGAGTAGAATTTCACAGGGGTGTCGATAAATTTCTCGATCTCGGCAAAGGCAACAATTTCGTCAAACTGGCGCTCGATCTCGCGGCGTTTCATGCCCAGAATCGCCCCGTTCATGTAGACGTTTTCGCGTCCCGTGAGTTCTGGATGAAAGCCTGTGCCTACCTCTAAGAGTGAGCCGACCCGTCCATAGAGCGTAATTTTACCCTGCGTCGGTTCAGTGATGCGTGAAAGGATTTTGAGCAGAGTGCTTTTGCCAGCGCCGTTGTGTCCAATCAAACCGATGACTTCGCCGTGTTGAATCTCAAAGGAGACATCCCGCAGCGCCCAAAAGGTCGTGCGCTCATCCTTCAAACGGCGAAACGGCGCTTTCACGGCATCGGTCAGAGTTTCGCGCAGCGTGCGGTCAATGCGCTCTACGCCGCCTACACGGTACTGCTTGCCAATATTTTCGATATGGATTGCAATCTCACGCATGAGTTAACTTTCGCGGGCAGGCGGGAACAGGTCCTTCACATGGAGCTTAAATCCAGGCAGTACATCCTCACCGTCT
>CALMZT010000594.1 GCA_937870805.1 uncultured Chloroflexota bacterium | reverse complement strand
AAGGTGAAGCCCCGAAAGCTCTTCGGCGACCTGCTCCAAAAACATCTCCCCGCCGACGGGCCGGACTACGTCCTCGTCCGCCTCGAATTCGTCGGTTCCGGTTGCACAAGCCCGCACGTTAGTAAGGGCTCAACGCTGTATCCCCAACAACTCTATTTCCACAAATATACTATCTTGACAAATACGCTCAAGATGGTGTAGTATCATGTTTCATGAAAAATTGTCCTTAGCCACCAGAGCACAGCGGCGGAATATATCCCGTTCGCTGATTTAATGTTCTTTGGCGAGGGTGTTGCAGGCTCCACAGTCGGTTAATTTCAGCAATCACATTATCAAAGATAACGTTAGGACAGAGGAGGTAGCCGTTGGAGGCGAAAGAATTCAGCGCACTGCGCATTAGTCTTGCCTCACCTGAACAGATTCGTTCATGGTCGTATGGCGAAGTGACCAAGCCGGAGACGATTAACTATCGCCGCCTGCGCCCGGAAAAAGACGGGTTGTTCTGCGAGGCAATCTTCGGTCCAACCAAGGATTGGCAGTGCTACTGCGGCAAGTATAAGAACGTTCGCTACAAGGGCATTGTCTGCGACAAGTGCGGCGTCGAAGTCACGCGCGCCTCGGTTCGCCGTGAGCGCATGGGACACATCGAACTGGCTGCGCCTGTTGCCCATGTTTGGTATACCCGTCGTGTTCCCAGCTACTTAGGGCTGCTGCTGGACGTGAGCCGTCGCAACCTTGATCGTGTGCTGTACTTCGCGCAGTATGTCATCACGCACGTGGACGAAGAAGCACGGCAAAAGGCACTCTCGCGTATCGAGCGTGAACTTGCCCAGAAGGAAAAGGAACTGGGTGGCGACCTTGAAACTCACATGCAGTCGATTCGCACGGAGCGCGACAGCCGTTTAGGTGAGTTTGAGGGACGTACTCAGCAGATCAACGCGCACTATGATGAAGAACTGGCACGCTTGAGCGATGAAGTCATGCGTGAGGCACAGTCGGTTCAATCGCGCGTTGAAACACAGTTTGGACAGGTCGCGCAGTCCAATATCAACTTCGACAGCGTAAACACGGTGGTGGTCGCCAAAGGCGAACAAGTCACCAATGAAAGCATTTCGCGCATTCAGTCTGCGGTAAACGCCTATCTGAGCGATCTGCAAACGCAGATCGAAGAAATGCGCACGCAGGAATTAGAAAATCTGCATCGCAGTGCCGATGAGATCACCAACAGCGCCGATTCGACGATTGGCGAACACATGGACGAACTGAACTCACGCATGACCAGCGTGCGTCAGAGCGCTCAGAAAGCGCGCGACGAGCTTGCCGATCTCAAGGTGTTGCAGTTCCTTTCTGAGTCGCGTTTTCGTGAACTCAAGGGACGTTTCGGGCAAGCCTTCCAAGCCGACATGGGCGCGGAAGCCTTTTACCACATCCTGAAGACACTGGAGCTTGATAAGCTGGCGGTGGAGCTGTGGCACGAAGTCCGTACCACGCGCTCGAAGCAGCGTAAGAAGAAAGCCACGAAGCGTCTGCGTGTGGTGGAAAGCCTGCGCAAGAGCAGCAATCGTCCAGAGTGGATGATTCTGACGGTGCTGCCCGTGATTCCGCCTGATCTGCGCCCGATGGTGCAGTTGGACGGTGGACGCTTTGCGACAAGCGATTTGAATGACCTGTATCGCCGCGTCATCAATCGCAACAACCGTCTGAAGCACCTACTGGAACTCGGCGCGCCGGATGTTATCGTGCG
>CALMZT010000593.1 GCA_937870805.1 uncultured Chloroflexota bacterium | reverse complement strand
AACTATTTAACTGACGTTACGCACCCTGAACCTGTGAACAAGGGGGTTTAAACCCCTTGTTCGCACTGAACCTGCGTAACGTCAGTATTTAATACGGCGTATGGGGAATTGTAGGGGCAGACCAATGTGTCTGCCTACCAGCGGGCGCACACGCAGGTGCATACACGTCAAGCTAGACCTTCATGAATATCCCAAAATGGGACGACGTGCAAACTCCGTTTGCCTGGGTCGTCCCCTACGAATGTCGGTTAAGATGACTAAATTCAAGCGAAAACCATATTCGTTAAGGCTTATCTTGGCACCTATGCACACGTTGGTGCGCCCCTACAGACACTTTAGCTTTTAATTTGAGCGACGTCCTCATAGAAGTGAATGGCTGTGTCGATACCCTTGTAGAACATCTCAATCGTAAAATGCTCGTTGGGACCATGCGCGCCATCGGTGTGTAAGCCGAAGCCCATCAAGATCACTGGAACGCCTAACTCACGGCGGAAATCAGCGACGATGGGAATGCTGCCGCCTTCGCGCATGAAGACCGGACGCTTGCCCCAACCTTTTTCGTAGGCGCTAATGGCGGCTTGCATGGCAGGGATATGCAATTCCACGAGCGCTGGATCGCCTCTATGAATCATGCGGACTTCGCTGCGAATGGTCGGCGGCGTGATTTTCGCCACATAATCGCGCACAAGTTGATAAATCTTTTCGGGATTTTGGTTGGCAACGAGGCGGCAGCTAATTTTCGCCAGCGCTTTTGCAGGCAACACGGTTTTTGCGCCTGTACCGTAGAAACCACTAGCAAAACCATTGATTTCTAACGTGGGACGTGCGCCAATACGTTCGCGCAGGGTGTATGCTGCTTCGCCCCAAGGTTGCGATGCGCCAGTTGCTGCTTGCCAATCGCTAACTGCCCAATCGGTCTTGCGGAGTTCGGCACGTTCTTCATCACTGAGAGGAACGACGTCATCGTAGAAGCCCGGCACAGATACGCTGCCATCGGGATTGTGCAGGGCAGTGATGATTTCTGCTAAGGCTTGGGCTGGATTATGGACTGTGCCGCCAAAACCACCACTGTGCAAATCTTGTGAAGGTCCGTGAACTTCAAGCTCCATATAGACCAGCCCACGCAGGGCATACACAATGGCAGGCTGATCGATGGAGAGAATAGCGCCATCAGAAATAACGCAAATGTCCGATTTTAGACGATCACGATTGGCGGTCACGAAAGTAACCAGATGTTCCGAGCCGATTTCTTCTTCGCCTTCAATGAGGAACTTCACATTCACGGGGAATTTGCCGCCGTTTGTGAGCAGCGATTCGGCAGCTTTAATGTGAATGAAGGCTTGCCCTTTATCATCAGATGAGCCGCGTGCATAGATTTTGCCATCGCGTTCGACGGGTTCAAAAGGATTGCTGTCCCAACCATCTTCCATGTCGGCAGGCTGTACATCATAGTGTCCGTAAACTAACACTGTAGGTTTATCTGCACCCGCGTTCAGCCAATCACCATAAACGACGGGATGTCCTGCGGTTGGAAGGACTTCGACATTTTCGATGCCTACGCGGCGCATGTCAGCAGCAAGCCACTCGGCAGCACGCTGTACATCGCCTTTGCGTGTGGGATCAGTGCTGATACTGGGGATGTGTACCCAGTCTTTAAGTTGTTCAAGAAATTGTTCTTTGTGTGTTTTTGCATAGTCGTGTGCGTTTGTCATTGATGCTCCTTATCGTGAAAATACCTTCGCGGCATTATCCCAAATCATCTTTTTATCTGCTTCTTCAGGTTTGAAGGGGAAGTAATATCCGACGCGATCAAGCAAGCCAGCGTAGCGTTCCTTTACAGCGTCTGCCAGTTCGTCTGGTGGTGCGACGACGGCTACTTCATGCAGCATATCGTCGCTAATTTCCTGCCACATTTCCAACCAACGCCCCTCGCGCGCCATTTTGCTCAAGCGTTCAGCGACATCATCCCAACCGTGCAGCTTGAGCACAGCCTCATAGGTTGGAGTGCTAGCATAGAATGCAATTTGTGTTTTGGCTGCAATGGCATTTGCCTGTGTTTCCTCAGCGTTACGCCCTGTGACAACGAATACAGCACAAGTTAAGGCAACGTCTGCACGGCTGCGTCCCATTTTTTGTGCGCCCACTTCAATATTGGGAATGATAACTTCTTTCAGGTAACGCACGGTATGAAATGGATGTACATGGAATCCCTGACACAGTTCACCGCCAAGTCGGCACATTCCTTCGTTCACTCCTGCGATGTAGATCGGAATGTTCGGGTTTGCCATTGGACCGGGGTTAAAAAAAGGTGTCATGAGGATGAGGCGATAGTGTTCACCCTGATAGCGCAATGGTGCGTTTGTTTGAAAGGTATTCCAAATTGCGTGTATTGCCTGAATATATTCACGCAGACGAGGAAGGGGTGTCGTCCAGTCTGTGGCGAAGCGTTTGGTGATGTGGGCTTTGACCTGCGTGCCTAAGCCAAGAATGAAACGTCCTCCGGACTGTGTGGCTAAATCCCACGCGATTTGCGCCGTAACCATTGGACTGCGTGGGAAGGCAACTGCAATCGCTGTTCCGAGTTCAATACGCTTGGTCGCCGCCGCTGCCAGAGTTAGCGGGAGGAACGGGTTGTGGGCGGCTTCAGAAGTCCACAACCCATCAAAACCGTAGTCTTCGACCTGCCGCGCCAGATCCATCACTGTGTTCAGATTGTCCGGGAAAATGGTTACATCAAATTTCATCCAAAATCCTTATAATCTAGAGAGGTATCACGCAATTATAACCACTCCGTTTTATATCTGGCTATCTAGCGCTTGTGCTTCGTGTTATCTATAATGGTTCATGCTCGCCTATTTGCGGAAGGCTTCTCTAATGACTGACCAACCGATGCAGGATATTAATAAACTTAGTCCTGAACATTTGAGGACTTTGTATGAATTTACGCGGGCGATGAATTCGACGCTCGATTTTGATGAAGTGTTAAACAATGTGATTGATGCTATTATGCACTTGACCAAAGCGCAACGTGGCTTTGTAATGATCGCTGAGGGTGACTCGCTGCAAACGCTGGTGAAGCGAGGTGTGGATGGCGCGACGTTAGAAGAAGAAGGCTACAGTACAACGATTGTGAATACGGTTGTGCAAAGCCGCGAACCTCTCCTGACAAACAATGCGCAGTTTGACAATCGCTATGTGCCCGGCAAAAGCATTATTATGCGCGGCTTGCGTGCTATTCTGTGCGCGCCGATGATGGTAAAAGAACGACTGATCGGCGTGGTTTACGTCGA
>CALMZT010000592.1 GCA_937870805.1 uncultured Chloroflexota bacterium | reverse complement strand
AGGCACACCGCTGCCTTGCTCGACAGCACGTAAGATGCCGCTTAGTTGGAAGGGATCGACGCCGCCAAACAGCCTTAAGCTATACGCTGCTGCCACTTGCTGTTCAACGCTGTATGACGGTGAATAGATGCGCTGTGGATTGAGCGCCACCAGTCTTTCCGCAAGCGCTGCATCAGCATATAACCACTTATCCGGCGCGCGCCACTCTGTCCAGTGAGAGCCTGTCCACGCTAGATCAATGAACAACAGCACGCCTAAACCGAGCGCGAGTTGCTGTCCGCTGATGCGTCGATTGACCACTAGCATCATCAGCACACCCAACGGTACGCCAACCAGCAGCAGCCCAATCCCGCCAGCCGCTAGTAGCCGCACAAACGCCGTGCTGCTTACCCCTATGAATAGGGCGAGAACCATGCCGCTAAAAATCACCAGTCGCCAGCGTTTGATAGTGTTCTGCGTGAGTTCTGCCTTCGCCATCCAGTCTGTAAGGTGTTGCAAGCCCCAGCCCGCCAGAAGTGGCACCAGCAGCGCCAGGATGAGCCAAGCGCGTGCCGGAATGCGAAACCATAACAGTGCAGGCACAAACTGAACGAGCATCGACCACAACAGCCCTGAAGTTCCCAACGCATACACCATGATGAGTGCAATGGCAGCCAACCACAACCCGCGTTTTCGTGGTGTTTTATGAGCTATACCAATCATCGCCAGGAGCAGCACAGGCAAGCCGAAATAGGTGAACTGTTCCTGCTGAATACCATGCGCGGGCACGATCAGCGAAATCAAATCACCCCAGCGCATTGACAGAAAGCTGGCATCCGTTGCGCTTAATTCTGTGCGACTGAGGTAGGGACTCCAGCCTAACAGCGGCACTATCAACGCAGCAGTCAACAGTAGAAAAAGTACGCCACTCCCTACAAAGCTGAGCACAACCTTCCACGGTTTCAAGCGTGACATCAGCACAAATGCATAAATCCCGGCAGTCACAAAGGCAAACAAACTCACACGTACATCGGCTAAAAACAATAGGGCGGTGATGAAGCCCGTTCGCGTGATATTGTTCAAGCGCCGTTCAGGTTTTACCACAGTTTGCTGAACAGTCCACATGAGCCAGGGAAACCACGCCATCGCGTACACGACATCGACGTGTCCTGCGCCCAGATGGGCGATTATGCGCGGGGCAAAAGCGTAGGCGAAGGCGGTGAACGCGGCAGATTCTTCGGGCATTCCCTGCGCGCGCGTCCATGCCCACATCCCGCAGCCAGCCACAAATAGATGCGCGGCAATCATTGCGTTGAGATGCAGCGGCGCTGCAAACAACAGCACTAACCATTGCAGCGGATAGGCGGTTTTGTTCAGCGGATTGGCAGCAAACGGTTGTCCTGCCATGATCGTCTCGCGCCACAAAGGGAACGTATACTGTTCCAGTACCGATTCTCGCAGAAACAGCGCGTTAGGATAATGCGAAACTACTACATCCGAAAATACTGTGCCTGGGATAAACGGCAGGCTGTCAACGCGCATTCCCATGATGACGATCAGCATGAATGCCCCTGCGCCCACCAAGGCAGCTTTAAGGCGCATAGACCGTGACTTCTCCGATTTGCGCCACGACCTGCAAACCGTCTAAGCATTCGCTCTCTATCGCCGTCCGATTTGCCCCCATCGCCAACTCTTCGGGTCCAACGACGATGTAGCGCACGCGGTACTCGCCGCTAAACGAGTATGCGCCGTTCAGCACACGCTGGCATTCCTCGCCCGTGCTGCTGGTGTACCATGCCTCTACCGCTTGCAGCTTCTCTGCGGCTTGCAACGTTTCAAAAGGATGTCCGTAAACCACTTGCTGTCCTGTCCAGCTTGGCAGCCACTGGCTGACGTTTGGAGACGCAAGGATAACGTCATCAGGCGCACGGTTTTCGCGCAGCCACTCAAATGCTGCACGGTAATCACGTTGCAGCATCATCCCCGCCGCGCCTTGAAAATCGCCCACCAAAACGGGAATAACGGGGATAACGAGGACAAAAATCAGACTAAACGCCATGACAGGTATTGCTGGCACAAACAGGCTGCTGCGCCAGCGCCGTGAAATATAATTAAACCAAAAGTCTTCTACTGCCCGTGTCGCAAAATAAGCAATTAGCAGCATGAT
>CALMZT010000591.1 GCA_937870805.1 uncultured Chloroflexota bacterium | reverse complement strand
ACCCAGGCGTAATACCCGCTTTCCGACACGGCCAGCGTCGCACATAACCGGGCAATGGGAAATTCGTGCTGCCATTGGCATTACCCCGATAAAATAGAGTGATAAATTGTCTCCTTAGTTAAACTATGAAAAGAATAAGGAGCAATCAAAATGGCAACGCGAAAACAGTATAGCGAAGAATTCAAACGGGATGCGATCCGCCTCCAAGAAACAAGCGGTAAGTCAGTGGGCGCAATCGAGCAGGAATTGGGTTTGAGCCATAATCTATTGCGCCAGTGGAAACAACGGTATCAAGTGAATGCGGTAACGGATGCCCTGGAACGCAGTGAGGTCGAACAGTTGAAAGCCGAGTTGCGGCAGGCAAAGCGCGAGCTAGAAATTACCCGTCAGGAACGGGATATTCTAAAAAAAACAGTGCATATTTTCTCGAAGGAACTGCATCAATGAAATACCCATGTGTTGCCGCTTGTGAGGATGCGTTTCCGGTCAGCCGCATGTGTGAGGTGCTGGCTGTGTCTGAGAGCGGCTACTACGCCTGGCTCAATCGTCCATCAAGCAAGCGGGAGCAGGTCAACCAACGTTTAGGGGAGCGCATTCAGGCAATTTGGCAGCGGTTTCGAGGGATTTACGGTGCGCCACGCATTCACGCGGAGCTGCAAGAGCAAGGTGAGGTAGTAGGTCACAATCGCGTTGCCAGGGTGATGCAGCAATTGGGCTTGCGCGGCAAAGGGACACGGCAACGACAGCCGCGCACGACCCACTCCAATCCCAGTCATCGCTTTGAAGCCAATCTGCTTGAGCAACACTTTGACGTATCCCAACCCGATGCCGTCTGGTTGACCGACATTACCTATATCCCCACTCATGAAGGCTACTTGTATGTTGCCGCTGTCATGGACTTGTGTACGCGACAAATCGTGGGACTGAGCATGGCTCACCATCTGCGCTCAGAATTGACCCAATCAGCTTTGCAAATGGCGCTCTCCCAACGCCAACCGACTGATCCACTCATCCATCATTCTGACCGCGGCAGTCAGTACACCGGTGACGCTTATCGAACCCTGTTGAGTGCTTACCCTATCACCGTCAGCATGAGTCGCACGGGCAATTGTTTGGACAACGCCCCAATGGAAAGTTTCTGGGCAACCCTGAAACGCGAATGTGCGGATTACGTTTTTGACTCCCTCACCCACGCACGCACTGAAGTCTTTGGTTACATCATGGGATTCTACAACCGGCTACGACGACACTCCGCTTTGGGCTATCTCAGCCCCCAAAACTTTGAATTACAATTGACGAGACAAATTTGTACTCTATCAAATTAGGGTATTGCCACCTCTTAATTCCTCTCGGTTATCCAGGGTAGTGAAACTTCACTGCCCATTCTCTTAAACCCTCGCAAATTCTCCTAAAGGAATCCCCTCATGCCTCAAATCCCCCTCACCAAAGGCCAGTTCACGCTGGTCGATAGCTGCGATCACGAAGCACTAATTGCTCTCGGCAAATGGTGCTTAAGCAACAGTGGCTACGCCGTTCATTACTTCGCCGATGATACCGGGAAACGAAAGACGCTGTATTTGCACCGGCTAGTCATGGAGCGAACACTCGGTCAGCCCATCTTTCCTGGACTCCAGGTCGATCATATCAACCTTAACCGCCTCGACAACCGGCGCGAGAACCTGCGCCTAGCTACACGGAGCCAAAACCAAGCTCACAAGGGACGGCAAGTCAACACAACCTGCTATAAAGGCGTCAATGGCAACCGAGGTCGGTGGGAAGTGCGTATCCGTTTTCAGGGTAAGCGTGTGTTTCTCGGTAGGTACGATGATGCCCGCATAGCTGCACTCATTTACGATGCGGCCAGCCGATACTTCTACCAGGATTTTGCCGGGTGTAATTTGCCAGAAGAACATACGCCACCTCATATTGAGTCTATGTTTCGTGATATAATTAGGCGAAAGGCAAGGTGATACGCCCTCTCGTGTTGTATCACCTGATGCCTTTTGTCTCCGGCCTCGTGTGACGCGATTACGGTCTTCGTGGTTGTAGCCCGTAGTCACTTGAAGCGCACACAGGCTTAGCAATAATGCCCCTTACTTTGAGGGGCTTTTTCGTGCCTATTACTGCCTTTCATACCGGATCGCGGCGATCTTGGCGCTTCTCCTTATCTAGGTATGGCACAACAACCACACGTCTCTGCAAGTACCCAATCCCGCAAGTTCATCAACCGAATCACTGACCGATTCACGTCCCCCTTTCCAGGTACAGACCACGACCAGCTATTCTATTGGCAAGGCTACGACCCCAATTGGGGCATACCGAACTGCCTACGCGAGAAGCTGCTGCAACTTGGTCTCGGTGAAGCTGCGTTATTACTCGATGCCTGCTTTATGTCCGACCTGGATCGCGGTGACAGATTCACCTACGATGCCCTGGCAGACCGACTCCGGCGCGGCGGCATTGACATCAGCCCCGGTTTAGTGCGCCGGGCGCTCTCGTCTGGCCTATTCCCGGTAATGGCAATGCACCAGCCCAAACGTGGCCGCCCACAGCTTCAGTACACCATGCCCAGCATCGAGTATCTATGCCAGCAATACGAAGCCGGTTACTGGCTGACCACTGATCCGCTTGAGAAGGCCGATTTAACGAGTCTACGGGCATACAGGGCGGCGTTGCACCGTGAGTTCATACGCAGAGCGCCAGGAAGCTATTCCAGGGCGTTCCTGGGCCGTAGGCTGGGCGTGAGTAAGTCAGCCACCCGGAACTACGACGAACCGGCTGGTGTGGTCGTGAAGCCACGCTACGAACGTACCGAGATCAACTATTACGTCAATGCACTCGACCTCGTGCCGAGAGATCGCGTGGGCTGGCATACGTGGATGGAGATCAAGCCGCAGGATAAGCCGAGCTTCCGTGCGCCACCGAAAAGAGCAGTGGCCGCCAATTGGCTCGATCACGGAGCCTGGATCACGGTTGTGAAGCAATTGACGAACCGTTATGCTAGGTTAGCGCGGATAGATTGGAGGCAGTATGAAGACATTACTTTGCCACTATTGCGGCACATTGTTCACGGCCAACAGGAACCGCAAATACTGTACACCTGAGCATCAGGCTTTGGCGTTTTCCAATTGCTATGCTGTGATTGACGATCACACAACATCCTTTCGTGCGCCTGCCGGTGGCTGGGAGAATGGTGGCGTGTACGATTACGAAATTGCTGGCGGCCTAATCATCCGGGTGACACACATATATCCCAATACTGACGTTGAGGTTATCGGCAAGAAGGCATGAGTGATTCCAGGTAGCCTAAATCGTTTCGCCGATTGTCGATGAGAGCCTGTACCGAGATGTACATGCCGCTCAGGATGTCGGGTGATGTGCTGACGGTAGGAGCCGCGTGCTGGACAATGTGGGTTCGATGGGAACGGTAGGGGAGGGCGATAAGCTAATTGACGTTGCCTTGTATACACGTACACACATACACCGTGAGCGTCAAATATTGTCTACTCATCACCGTGATGCTGTCTGGGCAACTGTGTCCCTCCGTATACATCTAATGGCCGTGCTTCTTAAGCACCACAAGGCTACTTGGACACAGGTATCCCAGGTCATGCTCTCAATAGATGCCCAGAGCCTTACCAAGAACGCGGCGTTCTAGGCCAAGCTGTGACTTCAAAGCTGCTATGTTCTTATTGGGTAAACAGACATCTAAAAGGGATACCGAGAAGCGCAATCTAAACAATCAAGGTGTCCTCATCAAATAGAAAGCCCGCCTCTGGAACGAACAGATGACGGGCTTCTATGACACACACTGCTTGAACCACTAAGGAAACTGCTTCATACAACCAGATACAATTATAACATAAAAGGTGTTAGGATGCAAATACATGTTAGGGGCTGCTATATCGACCACCTTGCCAGTATTACACGTCCTGAGATAAGGCTCTTTACTCCCTGCTAGGTGTGCCTCTACCTTCGCAGCCTTGCTTCGCAGATCGCCGCGATCCGGTAAAGCATTCACTAATAGGGCGACAATACCCTTATCTATCGCTTTCAGCCCAGGCACAAGTGTGGCTTGAAACAAACGAGTTACCGGGGGCTATCGTGCTTTCCTCTGATGGCTGAGGTGTGATGTTGCCCGTTTAGGAAGTCGGGTGCGCAGTATCTTCCAGGGTACTCCGAATCAAAACCTGTAACACCTCATCGACTGCTGGTGTTGCTAATGCATCTTTGAAGCCAGCCATACGACGATAAATATCGGCGGCGGCTAGGTGGAAGCCATCTGGCAATCCGGCTTCGCGAAAGGTTGCTGCAATTTCTTCCATTTCACCGGCAAACCGCCATGCCTTTGCTGTCACTTGCCTGACTCTTTGTGACGCCTCCGCAGCAAAGTTTGAACCATTTTGTGACCACTGCTGCTCTAACTCTGTCCGAACATCTAATGACGCGGCTGTAGCCAGCACGGCACTCAACAGGGCGGTAGTTCCCTTCGTATAGGCGGCGAAACACATCTTGAGCGCCGATGCTTTCCCAATAGTATCACTGACCATACGGGTTTCTAGTGGCCCCGCTGCAAAGTAGGCAGCCGCTCTATCCGCTGCCTTTCCAGACAGGTAGAGCCAGGTACTTCCCGGTGTCCAGGCTGGCCCACCGATGATCCCACCGTCAACGAAAGTCCCACCAGCATCAGTTACGGCCTGACCGATACGTATTGCCCGCTGCGGCGAAATGGCATTTGCATCCAGGTAGAGGCCCGTGAAGCCATCAGACAAGACATCGTTTGCCAACCCTTCCGCTGCTTCAGGCGGACACACGCTGACGATGACCGAACAGACTTCACATAAGTGCGCAAGAGCATGGGCATCGACAAGGTTTAGTTTCTCGGCGCGTTCGCGTGTTTTTGGGCTGCGTCCTTCTGAAACCCAGTAGACGGTATGCCCGGTATTCTGAATGGTCGCCGCTACCGACAAGCCCATCTCACCGGGATGCAAGATACCGACATTCTGCCTGTCCATGTGAGTTCAATGCCTCCCACTTCAATACCCGATACGAATTCCGTGAAACTTGATTAGCAAGCTTATGGCCGAAGTTTAGCCCGTTCACCAATATTGGTCGAGAAACGCCAAAGATAGATAGTCGCGCATGAGACATAATCCAGTTCCTCACTTGGTAAACGAGGACTAGAGAATCAACTGAGAAGCATAATATGATGGCTGGGTATACTATTACTTGACACAGATCGCGGCGATCCGGTAAGTCAGCGAGTAATAATGAACGGCGAGATCGCCTCAATCTAGTTGTGACGAAAACATAGGCCCATAGAACTTATTGCGTAGGAGTAGACAACTCATGATTAATGGTACAACGTCTGTATCCAATAAAGTAGTACGACAGGCGGCTGTTCAACCGTACACGGCAGATTTTGTGAATGAATGCTTCGACATTATTGGTATCGTTCAAAGAGAGCGTCATCCTATGACAGTTATCGAAATTGCCGAGGCATTAGACATAGCCGTGACACCCCGTTTGGTCGCTATCGTCAGGGGCTTAGTCGTGAGCGGTTATTTGGAGTGCCACAAGGAAACGAATGAAATTGCCACGTTTACCTTACGCAAAGGTAAAGTTTCAGAACCATATCTGCCGCTTCCATATTATTGCCTTTCATGATTCGGATGCGACGTTAGAGAACCGAGTGTCGGCGGAGTCATGAACGAGAGTTAGGCATAGAGATGATGCTAGCTGATCTCGCTCGTACACGCTGTTCTCTTGCAATTAAATGTTGGGTCAGTCGCCAAATGCCATGTTCTTGATAGCGTCTGAGCGTCCGCTCTTTAATGAATGCCATTCGGCTGAAATCTTGAGCCAAGAGATTGAATTCGACTCGGACAAAATGATAATAGAGCCAACTCCAACTGATGAGTTCAGGATTGGAAGTGCGAGCGTCGCGCGCGATGGCTTCTCCCAATTCCCTAAGTGAATAGTCATTTCCAAACAGGGGAATATCGCAGGCACGACGATGGCGAATGAGTTCCCGTTCAATGAGCCCGGTCAAGAGACAATCTAACGCATAGGCGCGAATGTGAATGCTAGGAGGCAAGGCCAGATTGGTAATCATCTGGTTTACCAGGGCTGTATTTTCTAGCGGGTTATGAACCTGTCCTTGCGATGAGTACCGCAGGGAATTAAGCGCAACTTTCACACTTTCCTGTGAAATATAAGATTCGTTGATTTCGATTGAAGTGACATTGCTAGCTAGCATCGGTGTGATCTCGCCAGTTGCCTTAGCGCCCCTGTCTCGGCAGGATGGCGTCAGCGAATTCCTCTAATGTGCTTACCTGGATTTCCGTCAACCGCGACAACGTTTCTTGCGAAAAATCAAATGCTTGAAGCAAATCCTGGTTGTGGTTGAGCAGCATATCGCAAACTTCGGTACTCAAGAGTGCTGTCATCAGCATAAGGTCAAGGCGGTCTTGCTCATTCCGATCTAACACATATTCCCACCAAAGGGTTCCGCCCTGAAATCCTTGTCCCATCGGCCAGGGAATGACATCCATCAAGGGTTTTTTCGATTGTGCTATCATGCGATTTTCCTGTCTGTATCAAAGAGGAAGATGACACTGCCAACAGGGACAGTGCCACTCTCCTTTGCCATGTCGAGCGATTGTTTGGTTCAGCAGCCAGGGCAACAACTGGAGCCGGTTCCGGGCCCACAGGCATATGTGACACCTTGGGCGCTGGTGGTAATTGTTAACGCCAGTAGCAGCACTAACGTGAGTATCAGCACTCGCCTCGGTACTACAACGAAAAACCGAATGGTCAATGACAGTCTTTTGGACAACATACTTTGTCTCTCCTGAAACTAGGAACTAGATAGGGCTAGTTCTCGGATAACAGGAGGTAAGATCACAGAGCGTGCTTAACGTACTGCTTAACGCAAAACCGTGAATCCAAAAGAGGATGGTTGTACAGAGAAATTAGTTGAGGAGCGATTGTGCGAGTGTGAGGGTCTCTAGAGAAGGGGCAACACCGAGTTCAGTGTTCAAGATATGCGTTAATTCCTGCGTGAGACGCTGGATGCGACTCCGCTCACCTAAATCAGCATAACAAGTCATCAGCCCTCGATAAATGTCTTCTCGGTAGGGATCGACCCCCAGCGCCCGCTTGAAGGTGACAATCGCTTCCTCAAGGTTTCCCCGGACGTGGATACAGTTACCCAGAGCCAGCAACGTATCCAGGTACATCTGGTGGAGGGCCTCACGATAGGCTACGATCCAGTCAGCATCATAGGCTGAGAGTAAATCGCCTTTATAAAGATCAAGCGCCTGACGCCACAGAATTTCAGCATGTTCAATGCGTGGTGATGTCAGGCGTGCCTGCTGCACCAGTGCCTCGAATGCATAAACGTCGCACCAGACATCCAGGTCAGGGTTGATAAAGTAGAGATCGTCTTCAAAGCGGATGACGTTCGAGCCTACTGCGTGGCGAAGGCGGTGAAGGGTTGTATGGAATTTCTGCCGTATTTGCTCTGAAGTGTTATCCGGCCAGAGGGCCAGACCGATCTGCTCACGGCTCATCCGGCACTTAAACATTAAGCAGAATAAGAGTTGGCGTGCAGCGGCGGATTTCCAGACGGGAAGGGCAATAAGATGACCATCGCGCTCGACTCGCTCCTGCCCTAATGCCCATATCCGCAAGCTGTAGGTGGGAATCTCTGTGATCGTCATCTCAGGTTGTTCTGACTTCGATGTATCGACTTGAACAGCCTCTAATTTTCTTATCTCTTTGACGAGGGTTTCATATCGGCGGGCGTGATCCATAACATACTTCTTCAGCGCGGGACTGTGGACAATCTCAGCAACCAACGGTTGCAGGTTCGCTGGATGATTGGCTGAATCGAGCGCCTGTTTGAGGCAATGATCTACACCGGCGGTATCGGAAACGCGCAAGCTGACATCAGCGCAAATAGCGAGCGTCTGAACCCACCACGTTTGGGCTTGCTGCTGACAGAAATACGCGGCGATACTGTCCAGTTGCTTTAGCGCGAGTTCGGGTTCCCCTTGTTGGGCGCGAACCGCCCACATGCAAGCTTCGGCTCTTTTCCTCTCTATCGCCAGGTTGTGTTGTTCAGCCAGTTTTTCGGCTTGCTGCGCAAAGGAAAGGGCCTGATCGAGCGCACCTGACCAACACTGCTGGGTTGCCAGACTGAGCAGGATACTGCTGACTAAGGAAGGTTCGCTCTTGCCGCTGAGTTGGAGTGCCTTCTGATATGAGATATTCGCTTCACTAAATGCACCTTGATCCCGCTGCAAATCCCCCATACTCCAAAGGAGATAACTTTCGGATCGGGTTTCGGCAACGCGGCTGGTCACTTGCAGCCCTTCTTGAAATGTAAGAAGGGCTTGTGGATATTCACCCAGCATGTGGTAGTGATAGCCGAGATTATTGAGCGCCATTGCCAAGTTCGTCCCGTTATCGAATGCCCGTCGAATGGCAATCACTTCTTGCAAGCAAACCGATGTATCGCTGAAGCGTCCCAGACGAGTATAGGCAACGCCTAACGTCAGTAGTTGCTGCGCTAAAGCATAGGCATCACCTGTGGCACGATATAGGGGAAGGGCGCTCTCAAGATAACGGAGCGAGGTGGCTGCATCGCCTAGTTGGAGATGGGCTGTACCGAGAACCGAGAGTGCATAGCCTCGTAAATTGTCAGGAGTCGCCAAGCTAGCCGTGAGCGGTTCCGCTTGATTGATAGCTTGCTGATACTCCCCTTGTTGGTTGTGTATGGTCGCTTGAAGCAGCGTGACTTGCATCAGACCATCGTCGTCCGTTGCCGCTCGAAAATCATCCGCTGCCTGAGCGAGTTCCAGGGTTGCCAAATCATATTGATAACGGTCAGTATGAATCATGGCGCAGGTATGGAGCAGTCGCGGTATTTTGAGTGCCTTGTCGTGAAGCTGATCGCTCCAATACAGTACGGTTTCTGTTTTCCCCTGTGACCAATAGGTTTGTGCAGCACGTTCCGCAATAGCTGCTGCTGCTTCCCACTCCTGGGCAGCGGTGTAGTGATCGAAGGCTTCATCCAATTGATTTTGCGCTTCAAACCACTGCCCCGCTTGCGTATGCAGTTGAATGAAGCGTGTCGGATTCTGGAGGTGAAGCTGGCGTTGGAGAAACTCCCGAAAGAGGGGATGGTAAACCATGCTCCCTGACATTTGCGAGATAAAAAGACCTTGATGAAGGGCTTCGGTGAGGTATGCGGGACTGCCAGATAGTTGCAACGCCGCTTGACACGCAGCCGATGTCATGTGAGAGAGGGTGGATGAGGCAAGTAAGAAATCGCCCAGAGTAGCTGGTTGAGCTTGGAGCATAACCTCGGCCAGGGAATCAAACACTGCCTCTGGCCCTGATTTCCCGTTAAATAACAGAGCATCAATGTCGCTCGGTAGCGGTAGGAGTGCCAGAATAACTCCCGCAGGCCACCCATTTAACCGGGCGCTCATCTTGTAGGCTTCGACTGCCGACAGGGTACTCCCGACTTTTTCGGCCAGTTCCATGATTTCCTGCAAGGTGAAGCGTAGGTCATCTTGTCCGATTCCCCCCGCTTCCCGGCGGGCAATCAATTCAGCAATCGGGAGATGGGGTGCGGTACGACCAATGAGAACTAAATGGCAGGTCGAAGGCAGGCCGACAACAAATGCCCGTAACCACGCCTCACTTCCTGGTGATCCCAGCAGGTGGTGAACATCATCCATGATATAGACCATTTCCGATGTCAGACTACGACGCAGATGGTCTGTCACGCTGGCCGCTGATTCCAGTGGGTTGGTTCCTAAATTAAGTTTGGTGTCTCCAATATCAGGGACAATATCGGCTAGTGCGGTTAGACAATGTTCAAGAAGATTGGGAATGTCCCGTTCTCGCTCTTCAACCGAATGCCATGCAATTGGCAGCGTAGTCGTTTGCGCAAATTGGGCTACAAGGGTCGTTTTGCCATACCCAGGCGGAGCGACAATCAGCGTAAGTTTTCGCTGAACGGCAAGTTGCAACTTTTCGAGCAGACGAATCCGATGAAGGGTCAATTCTGGGATATGCGGGAGATTTAAGCCAAGAGAAGGAAGTACCATAATGGTGAAACGTATAATGCACAACACGGACAAGATTTCGCATTATTACTTTATCGACAAGATGGATGACATACCATTGGAATACCATTGGAAAGGCGTTCGGATTTCGCTTGGCGTTAGAATATGCAACTACCGAACCTTAGGCGTGTAAGAAACGATCACGACGCTTTCGGATGTGGATTCTGCCGATACCATTCAATCGTGCGCAGCAAACCGTCGTCCAGGTCAACTTTCGGCTCAAAACCCAATAGCTGCCGGGCTTTGTCGATATTGGGAACGCGCAGTTCCACATCGACATTCAGGTTTTCGACAAACTGAATTTGCGACGGCGACCCGCTAAATCCAATAATCCGCTGTGCTAGATCGTAAATCGTCGAAACACTGCGAGGGTTGCCGATGTTGAATACCTGGCCTTTTGCCTTTTCTTCCGACAGGCACAGCAAAATCGAATCAACGATGTCGTCAATGTAACACCAGGCTCGAATCTGGCTGCCATCATTGTGGATAATCAGTGGTTCACCGGCAATCGCCCGCTGCACGAAGCGCAAAATCGCGCCTTCTGCCAGTTGGCCGGGGCCGTAAATATTGAAAGGCCGTACCGAAACCGTTGGCAGCCCAAATTCTTTATGATAATTATGCGCCAGATGTTCGCTGGCGAGTTTGCTCACGGCATACGTCCAGCGGGCTTCACCGACAGCGCCCAGGCTGGTCGCCTCGCCTTCTTGTACTTTGTAGGCGTACTGCCCGAAAACCTCGCTGGTCGAAAAATCGATGAAGCGCAGCAGGTCGGGTTCAGCCGCAGCCGCTTCCAGAGCATGATAGGTTCCCAATAGGGCAATTTTCATGGTTTTAACTGGCATGTTGAGAACCGAATCCACCCCGGAAATCGCCGCCAGATGGATGATGTAATTCACACCCTGCGCCGCCCCTTTGACCGCATCAAAATCCAGCACATCTCCCTGTATGAAAGTCAGGTTGGGGTGATCGCTCAGGTCGGAGGGCAGCTTGCCGCGATGACCGTTGTCAAAAATCACAATCGAGTTACGCTCGACTAACCGCCGCGCCAGCGATGCGCCGATAAAACCCGCGCCGCCGGTCAACAGGATACGTTTGGAGCTAATTTCCATGACGGGTCATGATCCCTTCAAAAGTGGCTTGCAACGCCGCGACCACGCGATCCTGGTCAGCCTCGGTCATCTGTGGATATAGCGGCAATTATACGGTATCTTGCTAGCCCAGGCGACTCCCAGCAACAGTGCAAGTGCATCAAAAAATTAAGACAAAATTGAACCGCCAAGCACGCAAAGTATCGCCCAGGTCAGGTACAGGCCGAGAATTTTTTCACACCATTCTGGTTCTTCGTGGCTGATATTCTGGCATAGCTAACAGCACATCGGCAACGCGATTCGCCAGGGTATAAGTCGCCATTATTTTGGTTGCAGAACATTATTCGCGGACGGAGATAAACCGCTCTCGCAGCAATGCTGACGCCAGCCGCACCTCGCCCACTTCGACCAAACCAATGGCGAAAAATAATCCGGCGGCCAGCAGGCAAACCCCAGCTTTCAGGACGATGGCGGGGATGGGTTCGAGGTCGATTTGCAGCCCCAGCGCGACCAGGGCAATCGTCACCAACACAGCCAGACCCAACTGCCGCCATGCGTGCGAAACCGGATAGGTTTTCTGGCTGAAATATAGGAACAGGCCGAACACGCTGGCAGTCGTCATCAGGGTCGCCAGCGCCGCCCCTTCGATACCTGAATACGGGATCAACAGCAGATTCAGCAGCGTATTCAGTATCGCCCCGGTGATATTAATCAGCGCGATCATACCTGTCCGTTTGGCAATGCTCAATCCCGGCGCGAACATCGCCATACCCGACAGCACCGTCGCCGGAACCAACAGCGGCACAACCATCCATGCCCCATAATACGCCGGGGTGGTCAGCAGCGTTAGCAGCTCCCGTGCGAACAGCGACAAGCCAATCACCATCAACAGCGCCCCCGCCACGAAATAGCGGAAAATACGCGCCAGATTGCGCGGTGTCGCCGGTTCGCGGTAGTGCTGGTATATCAGCGGCATCAGCGAAATCTGGAAACCGAACATGAGCAGGCTCACGATTGACGCGATGCGGTAGCCCACGCCAAAAATACCGACATCGCCAATCGACATCAGCGCTTTAATGATGATCCGGTCAATATACAGAT
>CALMZT010000590.1 GCA_937870805.1 uncultured Chloroflexota bacterium | reverse complement strand
CTTCTCTTAGCCGGGGCTCGTAAGGATCTTGATGGGTTCAAAAACATTCGCTGTTGGTCGATACTCAATACCGGCGTAAAGGTCTTCTTCATTCTCGCGGATAATGACCAAATCCATGCCGGGATACTTGGTATCCACGAACGGATGATAAGCAACGCAAGGACGCACGTTAGAGTACAGTCCCAGTGTCTTGCGCGTCGTTACGTTGACACTTTTGAAACCGCCGCCCTGTGGTGTCGTCAACGGTGCCTTATAGAACACTTTGGTTCTGAGGATTTTGTCGAACGCACCCGGTTCAATCCCGTTCGCCTCACCCGCGAGATACATCTTCTCGCCAACTTGTACTGTCTCTATGTCGATGCGCGCGCCTGCTTCCTTGAGGATATGCAGGCTGGCATTCATAATTTCTGGACCAATACCATCGCCATAGGCGACAGTAATCGGGACGTTCTGGGTCATCGTTTCCTCCGAATAAGGGTTGCACATAGTCTGCGCGGGATTATAGCACATCGAACTTGCGGCAGGATAAAAAATTGGTGCTAAACTAATGGCTCGTTGCCTGTTACAGGTCTCAAATGAAAGGAAAGTCGCATGATTGGTTCGGCGATTATCGACGTTGGCATCGGTTTGGTGTTGGTCTACATCCTCATCAGTATTATCGTCACGCAAATGAATAGTGTGCTGGTGAATTTACTCAACCTGCGCGCCGAGCATTTACGGGATGGGCTGGAAAAGCTCATCACCGATCCAAATTTGCGTTATGAGCTGCTCACCCATCCACTGATCAACGTCGTTCAAAGTGAAATGTCGCTGCAACAGAAGCCGTCACTCGCCAAGCGAATTCGGTCTGTATTGAGAACCTTTCTGGAGCTGCTTTTCGCACCACGTCTCACCAAACGCAGTGACACAACCAACACATCTTATGTGGCGCCAACGGTCTTTGCTGATGTCATGATTGATGCGCTCGTCAAAAACCCGGAACTCCTTGCTCAATTGCAGAATGTGCAAGTTCCCCAGTTAATTGAGCTGTTGAAAGCCCGCGTGGATGATGTGAACCTCGAACGTACTCTGGAAGCTTTGCTTTCAACAGCCAGTACCATTGATGAAGCGAAAATGAAACTGGTGACGTGGTTCAATAACGGGATGGATCAGTTAAGCAATGTCTTTAAAGGGCATGTCCAGTATGTCTCGTTTATGGTGGGGCTGCTGTTAGCGGTGGTGCTCAACATTGATACCGTCTATATGGCGCAAACCTTTTGGAATGACCCCTCGACTCGTGAGCTTGCCGTTAGTGCAGCACAGACGATTATACGTGATGAGCAGCGAATTCTTACGCAAACCCCTACGACTGAGAATTCTGGAAACTTGAGCGAATCAGTGGAGCGTGTTCAACAGAGTATCGCGGACTTATTTGACATGCAGTTACCGATTGGCTGGTATAACCTCGATCCCAACGTTGGTACAACAGATTTAATTATTTTGGCTGATCCAAAGACAGACGGGCGTAACTTCTGGAATATTATTCCGACGAATCACAGCTTACCTGAATGGTTCGGCTTGCTAGCGGCGAAAATTGTTGGTTGGGTGTTGACAGCACTCGCAGTGATGCAGGGGTCTGATTTCTGGTTCAATCTGCTGCGCCAGCTTACGAACAATAAGCCGCCGCAAAATGGGTAATCCTTGAGAGGATAATAGGGCGTAGCAGACTTGCTGCGCCCTATGCATGGACTCTACAGAGGTCTTGAGCGTGTCGCATCCAAGCCAGTGGTTGCCAGCAAGCGCTGCACTTCTTCTGAATCAGGATTGAGATCATTGAGAATACTGTAGGGTAAGCGGTGGTCACGCACATACTGCGGCAGTTCACGTACCGTCGAGAGAATGTCATCAGGGCGTAACTGTCCTAAACGAACACCCGCAGCGACCAGTGTATCCCGAATTGGCGAGATGTTTTGCTTATGCAGCGCAGACGCGATCAATATTCCCGGACCCACTAAATCGGCATAAGGTATCGGACGCCCGCGTGCTACCTTTGGCTCAATCGCGTAAGCAAAATACTGTTCGCTGCCTTCTTGTGGGCGGTTATGCCCGATGATATTCGTCAACTGAACTTCCATACAAATTAAATCTAACAACGTTTCCAGCGATTCCAGTTTGCCTTCCCCGACTCCCTCGGCAATCTTAAATGCCTGCTGGGCGATGCCTGCCATCAGGCTGGCTGCCCAGGGGATAAAACGGGTCTCTGGCGTGGTTTTGTTCAGCCGGGCAGCATATTGCCAATCGAGTAAACCCGTGACAATCGTCAGCAGTTCGACAATGCCCGCGCCGCGAAGATAGCGTGGACCTTGCTGGATTAAATCCCAGTCAATAATCACACTTTCTGCTGGACCGACAGGTTCATAATTGACGGTGCCATGCTCACGCACTGCCACCAACGCCGTAAAAAAACCATCCACACTTAAGACGGTAGGCACAAGCACCACAGGAACGTCATTCTTGCGCCCGACGTACTTGGCGACATCACATGTTAAACCACCGCCCACCCCGTAGATCACTTCAACCTGTTCCGGGATATTGGAGGCCAGCGTATCGAGGAAGTTTCGATCTGCTGTGTGCGGTTCAGCTTGCACCACGAGGGGCAAACTTAAGCTCGAACTGGCAACGCTCCACGCTTTTGAACCGGTCAGCAGCGCAGCGGGGCGTTTTTCATCAATCTTATTCAAACTGCGGATTTCGATACGCGGCAGGGGCCACATAATGCTCATGGCAATCGCTCCGAGGGTGTTCCTAAGAATATAGGTTAAATATAGTCTGAAACGCAATTATTTTCCAGCAACCACAAGGTTTTGGTACAATCCTGTGCTGATCGAAGCCTTGCCTTAAATATGATGGGCTGTGAAGCCGTGTGGGAGTTTTTACGATGAATACCCGTTTGCCTTCCAATCAGGTGTTGACCGAATTTAGCGATGCACTCAATTGGCAGGAAATCGAACGCCAAAAGCGTATATTTAACCAAATGCTGAAAGATGCCGCCGCCGCAGGGGATGAAGATCTCCCCTTGCAAGCCATGTCCGAAGCGATTGGCGCAGATGTCAAACTGTACTATGATCCATCGCCCAATGGTGCGAATGTTATTCTTAGCGAAACTCAGGGACACTCTTTTGTACTTGGCAGCGTCGTGAGTAAGCGTTATCGCGGCGAAAAAACTTTCGCGCAGAGCGTGGTGCCCTACAATCTCAATCCCAGCGTCAACCATACCAATATTCACGAAACCGATAACCCCGGTACGCGGATGCGTGCGCTGGGCGCGGAAGTCGAGCTTGGGCTTGTACACCCTGATGGTAAATCGCCGACTGAAGCCGAGATGCAGAACTATATGCGTACTTACCAGGAACACGCGCGCCGTCTGGGTATTACGCCGCACGTAGACCGCGAAGCCTGCCAGTATCAAATCGAAACGCATATCGCGCCCAGTGTCGGCTACTATAAGACCCGCAGCGCCCTGCAAGGCATCCTGACGGCGTTGGTAACTTCGTGCGAGGAAACAGGGCTGCAAACCGCTATTCTCTCATCGTATCCCACACTGTCTGATTTCCACCTCACCGAAGACCCGAAAGTGCAAACCGCTGTCGACTTAATGACCGAAGTCAACGCCCATTTTCCCGAATATGTGCAGCGTTTGGCGGTTGCCCAGGAACGCTATCACATCGGTCCCGACGCGCTGAATGTCGTGCAGATGTTCCGCATTCACGGCTGCCACATCCATCTTGATCTGGCGGGGCGTTCAGAGGCGTTGGGCTTGCTCACCTTCTATACGATGCTGCGCAGCGCCACCGCCGCCGCGAACGCTGCCGTGCTGAAAGGTGGTCCTTTCGTCAATGGCACATGTGATGCCGAACTGCTTTGCACGCGCGAATATCTGCGCCGCACCACGATTACCGGACGCTATCTCGAAATCCCGATCTCGCCGCACCTCATGCCCGGCGCGCTGGATAAATATGCCGGGCTGCTGCTCAGTGAGCGTGCCAATAGTACCGGGCGCGCAATGCTGTGTGAAGAAAGCATCGGTGAGCCAATTTCTGCGATGCACAACGGGATTGGGCGCGTGCGTTCCGACCTGCAAACCAGCCGCCGCATTTGCACGGTGGAAAGCACAGGAATGCCCGCCAACCTCAGCGCCTCACGCATGGCGGCAGTGCTCACCGACTTCGAGTTCAGTCACGCGGTGATGGAACAGTATTTCCGCAAACATGGCTGCGATCTTGAGCCGATGTACAATGATCGGGCGATGTGGTCAGTGTTAGGTCCCTTGGACGGTGAAACGTTTGCGCGCCTGCACGATTTGTCAGATCGCCAATGCACGGATATGGTATTGACCACCGCAGCAGGCGAAGAGATGTCGTTGGCAGACTTCTATGAAAAGAAGCGCCGCTTTATGCATCGCGCGCTGGACGATGTGACGGAAATCACCCCGCGCGATATTGACGACGTGTATACCAGCCTCACGCGGATGCTCGAACCACCAAGCGGTCATCAGGCGCAGACCATTGAACAGTTTGTCTACGACGCAAAGCTCAAGAGTACGGGCAACTGGGGGCGTATCCTGCGTAATGCCTTTGAGGATGAAGGCGGCGTCCCCGGCACGTACAATCCCGACGCCGTTCTTAAAGTTGTCAACCGCATCAACGCCGCGATGCGTACCCGTTTCCTGTCAAACTAAGGACTTCATCGGCTGTCCTTCTGCGTCACAAAAGAGGGACAGCCTAAAATCCACGCAATTATTGTGGTACAATGTTGCAAAATAATATTTCCTTCTTTTCTTCTTTTTAGACTGTTCTGAGTTGAATAGCGTTTTTAGTAGGCGAAGCCATCGGCGCTTCGTCCTTATTGTGCTTGTTCAGACGGTATTGTATACGAATTCTTTCAGAAAGGAGTGAGGTGGCGATTCAATTATCAGTTGCATTTGCAAATGTCGCCACCGGAATTCATGGCAAAAGGCGCTAAATTACGGATTATCCCTCTAGGGGGTGCTGGCGAAATCGGCAAGAACATGACCGTATTCGAGTTGGGCAACGACGCCATTATTGTCGATACGGGGATTATGTTCCCCTCAAACGACATGCTCGGCGTCGATTACATCATCCCCGATTTTCGCTATCTATTGGAACGCAAGGATTTGAAAATTCATGGCATCGTTTACACACACGGTCATGAAGATCACATCGGCGCAGCAGGGCATGTCGTCGAGCAGTTTCGCAGGGTTCCACTGTATGCGACGCCCTTAACGGCAGGCTTGCTCGAAGTACGGCTGCGTGAAGCGCGGATGCTCAACGAAACCACCATCAACGTTTTCCGTCCGGGCGAAGTCCTCAAAGTAGGTCCCTTCAAAATCGACAGTTTCCACGTCTGCCACAGCATCCCGGACTGTGTGGGCTTTGGCATTCACACGCCTTATGGCATCGTCGTCCACACAGGCGACTATAAATTTGACAACACGCCGACGGACGGCAAGCCGACGGATTACGCTAAAATCGCTGAACTGTCACAGAAAGGTGTGCTGCTGCTCCTCGCGGACAGCACCAACGCTGATAAAGCGGGCTGGACACCTTCAGAATCCAGCGTAGAGGGTGCGTTCGATACTGTGTTCCGCAACGCGAAGGGGCGCATTATGGTCGCCACCTTCGCCTCGCATATCTCGCGCATTCAGCAGGTTGCCAACACTGCGCGGCGTTATGGGCGCAAGCTGGCAATTGCCGGGCACAGCATGGCAGAAAATATCAAGATGGCTCGCAGAATCGGCATTCTCGATATTCCCGACGATTTGCTGCTGGACGTGACCCGCGCGAACAGCATTTCAGCAAACCAGATCGTGATTATGGTCACCGGTTCACAAGGTGAGCCAACGGCTGTGTTAGGGCGTTTGGCGGCGGGCAATCATCGTCAGTTGGACGTGCGCGAAGGCGATACCATTGTGCTCTCGTCACATCCCATTCCCGGTAACGAGGAAGTGGTGTCACGCACCATCAACCAGTTGTTCCGTCGCGGCGCAGATGTCATCTATGACCCGATAGCACCCGTACATGTGTCGGGGCACGCGCGGCAGGAAGAAATGCGCCTGATGATTAATCTCGTCAATCCGCGCTATTTCGTGCCTGTTCACGGCGAACTGCGCCATCTGAAAGAACACGTCAAGCTGGCGGTACAGGGTGGCGTGCCTCAAGATCATACCTTTGTGGTCGAAAATGGCATGGTCATTGAAGCTGACAAGTACGGTGTGCGTATTGGTGAACGTGTGCCCGGCGGTTACGTCTTTGTCGATGGCAGCGGCGTAGGCGACATCGGCAAAGCCGTCATGAAAGATCGTGAGATTTTAGCGCGCGATGGCTTCATCATCGTGGCGGTGAATGTTCACGGCAAGACGGGCAATATCATTGGTGAGCCAGAGATCATCTCGCGCGGCTTTGTCTATCTGCGCGACTCAGACAATTTGATGAAAATTGTCAAAGATACCGTGATGGAAACGCTGCAAAACAGCAACGGCGCGCGCAACGGCAAGCAGCGCGACAAGCTGCAAGAGAACCGCAGCCGCGTGCGGTTGAACGAAACCAAACGCCGTCCGATGGTCTTCAGCATCGTCAACGAGCGCTAACCAACCTGTAGGGGCAAGGCACGCCTGTTATATCGTAAGGCGTCAACCTCAAGGTAACATGATGGCTGCGTAGGGGCGTACCAACGTGTACGCCCGATCCTCCTAACCCACATGATCGTAGGGGCAAGGCAAACGGAGTTTGCACCACGCCTTGCCCTTTTTTATCCTCTAAAACCTGCCCTCATCGCTTTATGCTTTACTCAACAAATCGCTCACAACACACCACACTGAAGCCTATTTTGATGCGCGAATGTTCCGCAATGCGCGTCTGAAGTCCCTCTCCATGTGGCTAAAATTTAACACCAGAATCGTCCCTAAAATGGAGAGGGATTTAGGGTGAGGTCGTGTCGTGCGCTCAATTCCCTTTCCTCAAAAAACTACCCTTATTAACCATCATCCCTCACAATGGCATTGACCCAACCCCCTACCTGTGCTAGAATGCCCCTTACCAATGGCGAAAACCTGTTGGAAGGGTGGCAGAGTTGGTCTAATGCAGCGCACTTGAAATGCGCCGTGGCGGCGACGTCACCGTGGGTTCGAATCCTACCCCTTCCGCTCGAAATTTCTCTCTATTGGGGAGGTGCCAGAGTGGCCGAATGGGCCCGCCTGCTAAGTGGGTATACGTGGGTAACCGCGTATCGAAGGTTCGAATCCTTTCCTCCCCGCCAAGTAAGTCGGTAACTAATAGCAGTTACCGATTTTTATTTTGGCTCATTTTCAAAACGATTCTTTTGTAGGGGCACAACATGTTGTGCCCTTCCCTAAGAACCCCTGTCAGCACACTTTATTTTCTACCGCCACAGCTTCCACAGCACTTCTAAAATGACTGAGCGCACAATATAGCCTTGCATGTGTTCCAGCATTGCAGGCGGTTGCCATTCGCTAAACACATATTTGTGCTTGCGCGAAGAATTGCAATCTTTACACGCCAGCACAAGATTCCATGCCCAGTTACTGCCACCCCTTCTAACCGCTGTAATGTGATCGATGGTGAATATTTTGCTGTGAAGTTCCGGCGGCACTTTTTTATAAAGGAGTCGATTGACCATCTCTTTTCCGCACCAACAGCAGCATCCCTTCTGCATCTCATAGAGGTTTGCCACGTCACGTTTCTTAAATTTGCCGCCTGCTCCCTTTTTTCGAGATCTGCGCAGACGGCTGTGTATTCGCATTTCTTCAGGGTGCTCTCGGTAGTATTCACGAGACTTGGCAGCAAGCTTATCTTTATTCTCAAAGCGATAACGTTCCTTACGTGCTAAAACTTCCTCATGATGTTCTTCGGTGTATTTACGGGAATATATTAATCGTTGTTCGCGGTGATCTTCGTTGTACTGACGTTTTTGTTGTACACGCGCCTCTTGATTGTCGGCATAGTGCGCGCGTTGGTAAGCTGCGTAGCAGGTTCTACACCAAGGATGCAGACCATTTTTTCCCCGCTTATGGCGCATAAAATGTTCTGTGGTTTCAGGAAAGCACAACCCACAGCGCTTACATTTCTTTTCCCCGTCACCACACGGACAATCTTCAGACATCGACGGTTCTGATATAATGCTCATGGTAGTCCTCACGATTACCTTCTCCGTCTCCCGCGTCGTGTTTATCGGCGCGGGAGCGCTTTTACGATGCCTCAACCATACCCCGCCCTCATGCGTTCTGCAAATAATCAGCAATTACCTAATCCCCCACCGCGCGTCTAAAGCCTCTCTCCATGACCGCACCGCCTCAATTTCCATAATCTTGCATTCATGGAGAGGGGTTTGGGGTTCACAAGGGTAGATTTTTAACGCTTGCCTCAATATAGCGCCCAAAATACTCCACTTTTAACCCTATTTTGATGCTTAAATACGCGCTACGCGAACGCAAGTCCCCCTCTCCATGTGCCTGGACTCCCCCTTGCACACCTGTTTCAAAAATGGAGAGGGGGATATAGGGGGTGAGGTTAAACGCACTCAATTTCGCTCCACAAAATATCTCCCCTGTGAAGGATTAGACAGTGAGGCTCAGCATTCATCCCTAACAGCTAACGACTAGCAGCTAACGACTAATGACTAACAGCTTACATTACACCCCGCATTAAAGTGTCAAAAGGAACTCAAATGCGCCGTCTTTTCTGCTACACTATCACTAGCGACCATCATAGAACGCTGTACCTTAACAACCCGATTCCAAACCACCATCGCTGAAACCTTCTCTGTAATCTCACTGCGTTTTCGGCTTACATTTAACTTGAAGGTTGGTTTCAGGTTTGAAAAAACGACTGATGAACCTGCAAGAGACTATGTGTCACTGAGCAAGTAAAACATTAGGCTGTTATCCCCTGTTAATCAGAGCGGCACGCCCTCAA
>CALMZT010000589.1 GCA_937870805.1 uncultured Chloroflexota bacterium | reverse complement strand
ACGCAGATATTCCATCCCGACACTGCTGGTCATGGTGTTCCAGCGTTGCAGTGGTTCAGGGTAAGGGTCAAGCACACGCAGACAATCCGCAGGAACACCCAGGCGCTGCGTTAGATAGTACGAGAGGTGCGTGCCATGTATGCCGCCGCCAATAATGAGCCAGTCAAGCATGAATCAATTCCAAAATCAACGTGACTGATAGTTTACTATAGGTCGCACGGCAGATGAAGGTGATGAAAATGCCTCTTAACGAACGGGTTAGCTGTTCGCTTTTTCCTCTTTTTTCGCGCGCTTTTTATTACGGCGTTCGTTGTCAGGCTTCGCTTCCTCAAAATGGATGGGTTCGATAACATGCTCAGTAGCGACACCTTGAAAGCGCTGCTGATACGCTTCGCTGTCCCCGTACTTGGTAACAATTTCCCACGTTCCGCTGATGTTCTCCGCGAATAACACCACTAAATCGCCGTCGCGTGCAATGCCCAGCGCATGATTGATGGCATTATCCCAATTCAGCACGATTTCGGCATTTTCGGGCGATTTGCCCGCTGCCAGTGCTGCCGCCAACATGATTTGCGGCATTTCCCCTTCTGCGCGCCCACGCCGATCTCGGTCATCACGGAAAATGATGTGATCGAAGGCTTGTGCCGCAATGGTTGCCAGTTCGCGCATATCTTCATCGCGGCGATCTCCCGGCGCGCTCAGCAAGCCAATGCGTCGTCCTTTGACTTCGAGATTTTGTATATACTCACGCATCGCCCTCATCGCCGCCGGATTGTGCGCGTAATCAATAATTACCTTAAAGGGATATTGATCGTAGATGTTCATGCGTCCCGGTGCAGCTTCAAACGTCATCACAAATGACGCCAGCCCTTTGCGGATCGTTTCAATATCAACGCCCATACAGTACGTAATGGCTGCCGCTGCCAGCGCGTTGGCGACATTGAAGCGTGCGCGTCCCTCGTGTGTTGCCGGAACATTTTTCACCTCAGCAATGACATGACGTTTGCCATTGTCATACACTGCTAAAACCTCACTGCCGCTGTCTTTTTCCGGCATCGCAGCGCGTCCACCGTTGGCAATATGCTCACGTACCATCGGTTCATCGGGGTTCATCGTAAACCAGCAGATAGCACCATCCGAATATTTTTGCATTGCACTGGCGTATTCATCATCGGCATTCAGCACCGTCCAGCCGTTGTGTGTAACCACTTCAACCACAACTCGTTTGACGCGCGCAAGGTCGTCTATCGTATTCACACCACCCAAGCCCAGATGATCGGACTGCACATTCAATACACAAGCGACGTTGGCTTTGTCGAAGCCGAGACCTTCACGAATGATTCCGCCGCGTGCTACTTCTAACACAGCGCAATCAACAGTCGGCTCACGCAGCACAGCCCGCGCGCTCCACGGTCCCGTCATGTCGCCCTTCAAGACTTGTTCGCCATCGACGTAAATACCGTCAGTCGTCGTCATGCCGACTTGATAACCCGCTAATCGCATAATATGCCCGCACAGGCGTGTCGTCGTGGTTTTGCCGTTTGTGCCTGTGATCGCGCATAATGGAATACGCACGGGGACTTCTTGCGGAAACAGCATGTCGATGACTGCTGCTCCAACGTCGCGCGGCGTGCCTTCGCTGGGCGCGAGGTGCATACGGAAACCCGGCGCGGCGTTGATTTCGACAATGCCGCCGCCTGTTTCGGTCACAGGTTTGCTGATGTCGGGCGCAAGCATATCGACGCCGCCGACATCCAAGCCAATCGTTTGCACGGCACGCACCGCAATCCGCGCATTGACCGGATGAATTTCATCCGTGCGGTCAATGGCTGTGCCACCTGTCGAGAGATTACCTGTCAGCCGCAAATAAAGGATCTCGCCATCCTTAAGCACAGTTTTAGGTGTATAGCCAGCACGTTCGATCAAACGCTGCGCTTGAGCATCTAAATCCAGGTAGGTAAGAATTTTTTCGTGTCCTAATCCGCGTCGTGGGTCCTGGTTCGTGATCGCAACCAGTCCCTCAATCGTGTGCTGTCCGTCACCCACAACATGTCCCGGCACGCGCTCAGCGACGGCGACGACTTTGCTGTTGACGACCAGAATGCGGTGATCGCGTCCCTGCAAAAACTGCTCGACAATCACACGTCGGCTTTCGTTACGCGCCATCGCGTAGCCTGCCAACACTTCAGCATCGCTGTTCAGGTCGATGCTCACGCCGCGCCCGTGATTACCATCAAACGGTTTGGTGACGACAGGGAAGCCGATTTCATGCGCTGCTTTCAGTGCCTCGTCTTCGCTGTTGACCATCACGTTTTTAGGCACGGGCAAACCTGCGTCGCGCAGCAGCCGCGTCGTCAGGTCTTTGTCTTGCGCGATACTCACAGCGATGTTGCTGGTTTGGCTGGTAATGGTCGCTTCAATACGCTTCTGATATTTACCCTGCCCAAGCTGCACGAGACTGACCTCGTTGAGCCGTATCCAGGGGATACCCCGTTGTTCTGCCGTCTCCACCAGACCCGATGTACTCGGTCCCAACGCCTTATCACGTGCGAGGCGAATCAGTTTTTCCAGTTCTTCTTTAAAGTTATATTCTGCACGGTCTTCTTGCAGCATCGAACCGGGGACTTCTTGTGGCAGTAAGTATTCAATCAAGTCTCGCGCGAGATAACCTGCCTCACGTCCGACTTCCTCGTCACGGTATTCATAAGCAACATAATACAGCCCGTACTCACCCGCGCTGTGTTCCGCGCCACGACTCACCGTCGTTCCTGCAAGACATTGCAACTCAATTGCCACATGTTCCAGCACATGCCCCATACCTGTGCCTTCGCGCATCCGCCGCACGAAGCCGCCTTCTTCACCATACGAGCAGCGGTGCTCTTGTAATGAAGGGATAAGCTCCATTAAGCGGTCAACGAAGTCGGGTACCTTGTCGGTAGGATGTTCTTCAAGCTCTCCTAAATCAACTTCCATGCGGATCATCGTGCGATGTGCATAAATATTTGGACCACGATAGACGCGGACATTGGAGATACGCATAAACTTATCCTTTTACACCGTTCGCTGGAAACGGCTGGCGTGTGTCGAGTTGGTAACGATACCCTTGTGTGAGAATGTGAACGGTAGCGCCAAGCACCGATACAAGGCGATCCGGCGCTACTTTGTGTACGTCTGTGTACTCAAGACGACTGCCATCTACAATGGTGACGCTGCCAGAGCCGATGACTTCGCACGAATTATCGGGCGCGATGACCAGCGCCGTATCTTCGTCTACACCGATGCCAATGAGCGAGGGATACAGGGTAACAACAGTCATGAGTCGCCCGATGCGCTGGCGCTGGCGAAAGTGTTGGTCGATGATGACATGGTTAATTAGCCCCAAGCCGCGCGCCATTTCAACGAGGCTTTGTGAGGGTACAATACCACTCTGTCCGGCAGCAATCATCTCGTAGCTCATGGCAGATGCGCCTGCGCTTGTTCCTGCAATCGTGACGCCCTCCCCACTCAATCGCAGCAGATTATCGCCAACCTGCGTGCCGCCGAGAATCGTTGCCAGCCGCAGTTGGTCGCCCCCTGTCATAAAAATCCCTGTTGCCCCATCGAGTAACGCTGCGTTTGCAGGCTCATCGGCGGCTTCACGCGAACGAATATCCAGGATATTGATACTCGATACACCAAGCGCTGTAAAAATTGCATCATACATCGGTCCAACTTCTTCGGGGATTTCGGAGGCTGTCGGAATCACGACAAGGCGCGCAGATGAACCGCCGCATAAATGCACAAAATGGGTGAGAATGACTCGTGCAGCAACCTTATCTTCTGCGCCGCCAATAGGCATCAGATAGCCATGCCGAATCGGTTCTTCGAGAGAAAAATCCATCTTCTATGACTCTATTGAATTTGTGGCAATTATAGCTGGAACGCGGATAATTTAACAAACAGGTGATGCACAGCAGGAGCAAGAACTATGGGACGGAAAGTGCCGATGCGTGAAGGCGAAAATGGGCTTGAACGGCAATGTAGCCGATGTAAGGAATGGTTGCCAGCGACAACGGAGTATTTTTATGCACAGCAAGGGGGATTGACCAGTCGTTGCAAAAGCTGTATTACAGCCTTGTCATTAGAGTGGCAACGCAATAACCCTGAGAAGGCGAATGCGAAAAACAGAAAATGGACGAAAGAAAATCCTGAGAAAGTACGAGGGAAGAGTACAAAGTGGGCGCAAGCAAACCCTGAAAACGATAACGATGATTTCTGGGCTGGCATTTCTATACAACTCCCGTCTGGCTGGACCGACTTTGCGGAACTCCTCACGTATGAGGCAAACCGCCCTCGGACAGCCGGGGATCATCCCGCCGCGCACCCCGACGGGCTGCATCTAGATGACCGACCACACCCCGACTCCGCCCGGCGCCGGCGACACGCCGGACGAGCGTCTCCCGGCGACCGTTCCGCAGCCGAGCCTGACCGCCGAGCGGTTCAGCGCGTCGCCGTCGGTCAAGGCGACCGCCGGGCTGACCCCGCAGCGATCCGCCGGGATCGTCCGCCAGTCGGCGGCGGCACGCTGGGTCGGCTTCCTGACCGTGATCTTCGTGAGCCTGTTCATCGTCGGCTACTGGTTCTACGAGCTCGGCGCGCCCGCCGGCATCTCCACGGCCCGGCTCCAGACCGAGATCGAGCGCCAGCAGGTCGTCGACGTCCAGCGCGGCTACAACCTGTACCAGGCGAACTGCGCCCGCTGCCACGGCCCCAACGGCCTCGGCCCCAACGAACCGGACGCGGCCACCGCCGGCTACATCGGCCCCCAGCTGAACGACCAGGTCAAGCTGTTCGCGCACCTCAGCGAGGCCTACCTCGAGAACGTCCTGACCGTCGGCGGCCGCTACGTCTGCGGCAACGCCAAGTCCGCGATGCCGGTCTGGGCCGACACGGGCAACCCGCCGGGACCGCTGAACTACCGCCAGATCGAGGAGCTCATCGCGTTCCTGCGCGCCCCGAACAACCAGGAGTACGAGGTCCGCAACCCCGAGACCAACGAGCCGGTCATCGATCCTGCGACCGGCCAGAAGAAGACGTTCCGTGGCTGGCGCGACCCGAACTACAAGCCGGATCCCGGCGCCACCCCGTACCCGGCCTGCTACCTCGATGCGCTGAAGGGTGGTGGCGGTCCCGGCGGATCGGGCGCCCCGACCGCGTCGATCGATGCCAACGCGCCGACGCTCACCCTGACCGCGAAGGACGGCGCCGCATCGTCGGGCTTCGAGCCCAAGACGCTGGAGGCGAAGGCCGACACCGCCTTCACCCTCGTCTTCGACAACCAGGACGCGACGACGGGACCGCACAACGTCGTGATCAGTGACCCGAACAAGACCCCGGTCCCGATGGGCGACACGTCGTTCTTCAGCGGCCCGGCCAAGCGCTCGTACGCCGTCCCGGCGCTGGCAGCCGGTACCTACTCCTTCCTGTGCGTCGTGCACCCGTCGACGATGACGGGCAGCCTCGAGGTGAAGTAGCGATGGCGCAGCAGGCCCTGACCTCGGGCACCCGCCAGACGCGCGGACGAGCGTTCTTCGGCCTGCTCGACGCGAACGGCTGGGGCTGGGCGTCGCTCAAGGCGGCGTTCTGGTTCGTGCTCCTGATCTTCATGCTCGGCTACGTGCCGGATCGGGCGTACTACTTCACCGTCAACAAGACGATCGACCTCGGCATCCTCGCCTGGAGCCCGATCAACTTCTGTCCGGAGGGCAACAAGACGCTGCCCTGCCCGGCGCCGATCGGGGCGGTCACGCCGTGGGCGGTCTCGCCCCAGGAGATCTCGCTGCCGGCGGTCCGGACGGACGGCGCGGTGGTCCAGTCCGGCACGTCGATCCTGTACGTCGGCGGCTCGGACGGCACGACGGCCACTGACACGACCTTCGTTGCCACGGTGTCCGGGACCGGCAACTTCGACCGATGGATCGAGGGCCCGAAGCTGCCCGAGCCGCGCTCGGACGCCTCGGTCGTCTACTCGGGCGGCAAGATCTATACGGCCGGCGGCTACGACGCGGCGGGCAAGCCGACGACCACCGTCTTCGTCCTGAGCCCGGACCCCAAGACCGGGTCCCTCGGGGAGTGGCAGACGGCCGAGGAGGCCAAGGTCGACCTTGTCCTGCCCGAGGCGCGAGCCGGGGCGGTCCTGCTCACGGCCGCCGACGGCCTGCTCCTGATCGGCGGGACGAATGGCACCGGGCCGGTCGACACCGTCTGGAAGTCCACGTTCGACAAGAAGACCGGTGCGCCCGGCAAGTGGGCGCCCGAGACCGGGAAGCTCTTCACGCCGGTCTCCGAAGCATCGGCCGCGATCGTCGCTCCGAAGAGGTTTGCAAGGATCATATCGCGAACAAATCCGAGAATACGGCTGATCAGCGTACCGAAGGCGACAATACCCGCCGCACCGGCGATTC
>CALMZT010000588.1 GCA_937870805.1 uncultured Chloroflexota bacterium | reverse complement strand
TCGCCCGCTGCTCAGCCCTGTACGCTTGTCCCGACAAAGATGTTGTGAACCCTTGTCACCTTCAAACTAAATTTGATACGATTGCCCTGCCATCACTATGAGGCTTGCGAGAGACTAGCGCCGTTAATTTTCGTGCGCAGATAGGCTTCCATAAACTCATTCAGCCGCCCATCCAGTACCGCGTTCGTATTGCCCGTTTCATAATCTGTGCGATGATCTTTCACCATTTGATAAGGGTGCAAGACATACGAACGAATCTGGTTGCCCCACTCGGCGCTGATGTTTTCGCCTTTTAGGGCAGCAAGGTCAGCTTCCTGCGCTTTACGCTTTAGCTCAAACAGGCGCGCCTTCAAGACCTGCATAGCGCGCTCTTTGTTTTGCAATTGACTGCGTTCATTCTGGCACTGCACGACGACCCCCGTTGGCAGATGCGTAATGCGTACAGCATTATCGTTCTTCTGCACGTTTTGCCCGCCTGCCCCACCCGCGTTGTAGGTGTCGATGCGCAAATCTTTATCGTTGATCTCGATGTCAATTTGTCCTTGAATATCGGGCCACACCTCCACTTTTACGAAAGAGGTGTGACGACGATTGGCAGAGTCAAACGGACTGAGACGCACCAGACGATGGACACCCGCCTCGCTTTGCAGCCATCCGAAGGCGTTCGCCCCACGAATGTTCATCATCACGCTTTTGATGCCTGCTTCTTCACCATCACTCCGTTCCAGGACTTCGGCTTTGTAACCGTTTTGCTCTGCCCAGCGTATGAACATACGCTCCAACATGCGCGCCCAGTCCTGCGAGTCAACGCCGCCCGCGCCCGCATGGATTGCCAGAATCGCATCTTCGGAATCATACTGCCCCGAAAGCAGCGTCTCTAACGACATCTTTTCAAGAATCGTCGTCAATTCTTTTGTTTCAGTCTCTAATTCCTCAGTCAATGAGGGGTCATTGAGCGTTGCCAGTTCTAAAGCATCGTCAATACGCTGTGCCACGGCGCGCCAATGCTCGACCTGCGCTTTCAGGCGCGAGATTTCCTGCATTGTTTTTTGCGCGGCATCGGGGTTACTCCAGAAATCGTTGGAAGCGGATGCTTGTTCAAGTTCTTCGGCGCGTCGTGCCTTGCCGTCGATCTCAAGACGCTGCATCAGCCCCTCGATTTCTGTTTTCATTGAATTGAGTTGTGTGCTGAGATTATCCATCGTAGTATGTTTTCGCGGGGTGTACTGTCGCGTGACAGACTTTGACCGCACCTCCCTCAAAAACTAAATTTAGTCTTCAAACAGACTGTCAACAAACTTATCGGCGCGGAACTCGACCAGATCATCCATGCCCTCGCCCAAGCCGATGAACTGCACAGGCAAACCAAGCTCCTGAAACACGGCAAACACCATGCCGCCCTTTGCTGTGCCATCAAGTTTCGTGACAATCACGCCTGTCACCTCAACGGCTTCTTTGAATTTTTTCGCCTGCTGTAGGGCGTTTTGTCCCGTCGTGCCATCCAGCACGAGCCACACTTCATGCGGCGCGTCTGTCACAGCCTTCGCCGTGACGGCGCGAATTTTGGCGAGTTCTTCCATCAGATTGTAATTGGTATGCAGCCGCCCTGCTGTGTCAATCATCAGTAGATCACGATTGCGCGCGCTGGCAGCCGCCGTTGCATCATAGACCACAGCAGCGGGGTCGCCGCCAGGCTGTCCAGCAATCACAGGCACGTTGACACGCTCACCCCACTTTTGTAACTGCTCGATTGCCGCCGCGCGGAAGGTATCGCCCGCCGCCAGAACAACACGGCGACCTTGTTCACTAAAATGATGTGCCAATTTTGCAATCGAAGTCGTCTTACCAGAGCCGTTGACACCAACGATCAATATCACACTTAAACGGCGTCCACTGAGGTTCACAGGAGGCGGGTCTTTAATCAGCGTGCGCAGGCTTTGCTTGAGCGCTTTTTGCAGCTTTTCGGTGCGTTTAATGCCTTCGATCTCCACACGATCACGAAGGTCTTGCATAATCTTTTGCGTGGTTTCAACGCCGAGGTCGGACTGAATAAGAATCGCTTCTACATCTTCCCATGTATCTTCGTCAATATCAGTTGTGCCGCTGATAATCTGTCCGAGTTGTCCCATAAATGACTGGCGCGTTTTGCTCAGACCGCGATTAAAAATCCCCAACGTTATTTCTCCAATTGTTTATTCTTCAGCAAGATTATAAAGATACAATGAATAGAATCACATTGTACAAATGTGAGGAGTCCAAAACAAGACCGCTTAACAGAACCATAACGTTTCAAGGCTTTCCGAGATCAAAACTGTGTCCACCATCAAAAATCATTGGTCCTTCTTCGCGGCGTTATCAGTATTGCTTTTTACGCTGTTGATTACTTTGTCTATCACGCTGAGCCGCAACAATTTCCACCTCACCTACGCGGTTGATGATGCCTTTATTCACATGGCGATTGCCAAAAACCTCGCACAAAATGGGGTGTGGGGCGTAACGGCGGCACAATTTTCATCCGCATCATCTTCGCCGCTATGGGAACTGCTGTTAGCCTTCACCTATCGCCTATTCGGCGTAAATACCCTCGCACCACTCATCCTGAATATCATTTTTGCAAGCGGGCTGCTGTGGTTTGTGTACCATCTGCTTTGGAAGTACCAGGCACCACCTCTATGGCGCTGTCTCACATTGTTTGCCTTAATCTTTTGCACTTCGCTTCCGGCATTAGTGCTCACAGGGATGGAACACACACTCCATGCACTGCTCACAGTACTGTTTATTACTTACTCGGCAAAAGCGCTGGCACAACAACCTGTTTCACTCCCCAAATGGCGTCTGTTAGCGATGTTGCTGGTGGCGGCGCGCTATGAGGGAATGTTTACAATTGCTGTTGTCTGCCTATTATTGCTTTTGACTCAGCGTAGACGGGGATTATGGTCCGCGCTGTACATAGCAGTATGTGGTGCTGCGCCAATCATATTTTACGGAATGTACTCACTCTCTCAGGGATGGTATTTCCTGCCGAACTCCGTCATGCTTAAAAGCAGCACTTTCGACCTCAGTCAACCATTGGGAATTCTTTCATTATTCGGTTTGCGCGCTCTTATTCATATGCTTAGCGTGGCTTATATATTCGTGCTGGTAATCGGCTTAGTTTGCCTACTGTGCATTCGACGTGACAGCCGCGAGGCAGTTTTTTCCGGCTGGATTACCCTGCTGGTAATTCTACTCCATATGCAGTTTTCGCAAACGGGTGCATTTTATCGCTATGAGGCTTATCTCATCATCAGTGCCCTTGTAGCGCTGTCTCTGCTTGCAAGCAGTAAGGCATTCGCCCTACCTCATTGGAATACGCTTCAACGCGCACATTTTCGTCATGCCCTCGTTGGCGTGATCGTCCTTATCCCCTTGTTATCACATGGCATAAAAATGCTCCTGGAAGTCCCGCAAGCGATGACGAATAACTACCAGCAGCAGTATCAAATGGCACAGTTCGTACAGGAATACTACAATGAGAGTGGATTAGCCTTAAACGATATTGGGGCTGTCAGCTACTTTTCCAATATTCACCTTCTCGACATTGTGGGGCTTGCTAGCTTAGATGTGGGACGACTCACGCTTGAGCAAAATCGTCAGCCACCCACCGCCGCCCAAATCGCAGCCTTAGCGCGAGAAAATAATGTGACCATTGCCATTGTTTCCGAAGGATGGGTCGATATACCTCCTGAATGGATTCGTATCGCTAGCTGGACGATTACCAATAACGTGATCGCCGCATCGGATACAGTATTGTTTTATGCGATAAATGCCGCAGAAGCGCAGATTCTGCGGGCAAATCTTCGCGCTTATTCAAGACTTTTGCCTGAAGAAGTTCGTTTTCAGATAGATGAGTAACAGTCTTTGACGAATCTATATGGAAGTCGCCGTATCATTTTCCTGTTGCTGTTGTTCATCGTGACCTTCGTTGCGATACGCTTAACGATACGCCCCATCAACACGCTCGATTACGACATTCACATCGTCGGTTTGCAAGGCTTTTGGGAAGGTCGTAGTCCTTACACCGTTACAGGCTACTATGATCCACCTTGGTCGATCTTTATCCTTGCGCCTTTAGCCTACCAACCACTGGAAACGTGGTTAGCGCTGACATTTGCCTTCTTCACGGTGCTGATGTTCGATCTAGGCAAACCCAGCGGGTTAATCCTGCTAGTGCATCCCATTTTTTTCACACTTATTGCTTCCTCTAACCCCGAATGGATATTCCTCGCACCCGGCTTATGGCTGCTCTATCACATGCCGCGCGGTTGGGGACGTGGCGCAGCATGGGTTTTTCTTGCCATTAAGCCACAAACTACGTTTTTGCTGCTGATTTTTGATGGACTGTATGCCCTGCGCCAGCGTGATTGGCGTGCGATGGGGCTTGCGACGACTGTTGGCTTGGGGTCTTTGGCACTCTATCCTGAATACTGGTCCCGCTTCTCGCAGCGCCTTACCATTGAATGGTCAGCAACGGTAATGTTTCACTACGGGGTATTAGGTGCTGTGCTGGTCACACTGATGATTGTCCTCGTGCGTCGCCACCATTTACGTGACTATAAAACGCTCGGCTTGCTGCTTGCGCCTGTGTGGTCACCTTATCTGCTGCAATATGGCTACGTAGGGGTGTTATTTACCCTGCGTGGCGCACACTGGCTCTTACAAATGCTGTATGTCCTTGCAGGCATCGCCCTAGCCGCACTGTTCTGGCGCGAGTATCATGTTGCAGAACAGCTTGCCACCTTAGGCTTTGTGTTGTTAGCTGCGATATTCGCGCCTGATTACGAACGCCTTGCAACGGAGAAAGCACATGGATGACCATTTAACCCACTTAGACGAACACGGCGCGGCGCGCATGGTTGATGTCAGCGCCAAGCCTGACAGCGAACGTATTGCCATCGCAGGCGGCGCAGTCTACATGAAGGCTGAAACGCTGCGGCTCATCCGTGAAGGCGCGATCAAAAAAGGTGATGTGTTGACCATCGCACGCATCGCCGGGGTCATGGGCGCAAAGCGTACCTCTGACTTGATTCCGCTGTGCCATCCCCTACCCCTCACACACATCGACGTAGACCTGTCGTTAGATGACACGAAAAGCGCTGTAATGATTCGCGCTACTGCGCGTACAACCGGCAAAACGGGCGTGGAAATGGAAGCGCTCACCGCCGTCACCGTCGCAGCATTGACGATCTACGATATGACGAAAGCTGTTGACCGCGCGATGCGTATCGCTGACGTTCGCCTGCTGGAAAAACGCGGCGGCATACACGGCGATTACACAGCAGCAGAAGAGTAATGCGTAATAATTTATAAGAGGCAAACGTTCTAAACTTAAACGAATAACCCATAACGAATAACGAACAACCAAAACCCATGAACATCACCATCCTTCTATTCGCCACCCTCAAAGACCTCGCGGGACAAAGCCGCCTACCCTTGACCCTACCCGACTCTGCCACAGTTGCCGACGTGCGCAAAACGCTGTCCGCGCTGCATCCACATCTCGCGCCGAATCTCAATGCTGCGATTGCCGCTGTCAACCGCGAATACGCTTTTCCCGCCGACGCTGTACATGAGGGGGATGAAGTCGCCTTTTTCCCACCTGTCAGCGGCGGCGACGACACGACCTATCCCGAAATCTTCCGCCTTGCCGACTCCCCTCTCGACTTAGATCAACTGATTGCCGACATCACCATTCCAGCAACAGGCGCAGTGTGTGTGTTTAGCGGCATGGTGCGCGGCGAAACGACCAAAGACGGCGCGCTTGCCCAAACCACGCGGCTGGAATACGAAGCCTACGAGCCAATGGCGCTTGAGAAAATGAAACAGGTTGCCGCCGAAATCCGCGCCCAGTATCCGCTTGTGCAGGGCATCGCCATCGTCCAGCGCGTCGGGCGTTTGGAAGTCGGGCAGAACACCATTCTTATCGCCTGCGCTTCTGGACACCGCGATCAAGGCTGCTTTGAAGCCGCGCGCTACGGCATTGACCGTCTGAAAGAGATCGTGCCCGTATGGAAAAAGGAAATCGCTCCCGATGGCTCATCATGGGTCGAAGGTCACTACATGCCCACGCCTGAAGATCGACAGACATAAAATACAATAGCATTCATACGCTGAGTGTGGTAAAAAGCTATTTGTGATGAAGCACACAAAGGATACTTTATGACGAAACGGGTTGTGGTGACTGGCGTCGGGCTGGTAACACCGTTAGGTCACACGCGCGAAGAAAGCTGGCAGAATATCCTTGCTGGAAAAAGCGGCGTGGATCGCATCACCCGCTTTGATCCTACGGACTCGCCTGTCAAAATCGCGGCTGAGGTGAAAGATTGGAATCCCGATAAATACATGTCACCGAAGATGGCGCGCCGCCATGATCGCCGGGACGACCCTCATCCGTCACGACGG
>CALMZT010000587.1 GCA_937870805.1 uncultured Chloroflexota bacterium | reverse complement strand
GGCGGCACAGAGGCACGCTGATATTGGTGGCGGCTGATGCGTTCAATGGGCGTTTCCGCATATCCGCTTTGATCGAGCACGTAGCGCGCAAAATCATAGCGTGAACATGCGCCTTCGTTGACAAGGTGATAGATACCGCAGCGTCCGGTTTCGATCAGTTGGACAATGGCTTGCGCAAGGTCATCGTTGTAGGTTGGATGGGCTACTTCGTCTGTGACCACACGCAGCGCCTTGCCTGCTTTAGCGGCGTTGAGGATGGCTTGGATGAAGTTTTTGCCGCCGTGTGCGAACAGCCATGAAGTACGCACGATGTAATGGCGCGGGTTAACGCTCATCACCGCTTGTTCACCGACCCATTTGCTGTAACCATAGGGATTGATGGGGTTAGTTTTGTCGTACTCGAAGTATGGGCGTTTGCTGTGCCCATCGAAAACTTCATTGCTGCTGATATACAGAATAGGCGCGTTCACTTCGTAGGCTGCAAGGGCAGCATTCTGCGCACCATAGCCATTCACAAGAACCGCGCGCTGTGGGTCGCGGACGCAGCCGTCTACGTCTGTCCACGCAGCGGGATGCAAGACAAGGTTGGGCACGAAATCACCGATCATGCGGCGTGTGGCTGCAAAATCAGTGATCTCTAATTCTTCAATGTCCACCGCAAGCAGCTCGTGTCCGCGCTGTTGCAGGAGTTGGTGGAGTTTACCACCCAGGCGTCCACGCGCGCCTGTGAGAAATATACGCATCCGTTTAACCTGCATAGTAAGCGAAGACTTCTTCGAGTCGGGAACGCCAATATTCTTCCAGTGTGTTGTGGTTTTCGCTGTATTCAAGAGCTAAACCCGTAAAAAAGCCGCCGCCGGGTATCCCTGTCTGCTTTGTAACCACAAGCGCAGGCAAACAAGGGCGTCCCTCAGCATCTTCTTCGTTGCCCAGTTCGATCAATAAGCGAAAGAAAATATGCGAGTGATAGTGCATATGGACAGTTTGCAGCATCCGCGCGAGTTCGGAATAGGTGATGGTTTCTTTGTCTTTGGCACGCTGCACGAGAATATGCCGTATCTCATTTTTCACGGCTTCCCAGCGCGCTTGTATCACTTTGTCTTTCATAATTGCCCCATAAAGGGAGCACACGTTGGTGCTCCCCTACTGTATCTCTATTTAGAGCGTGCGCAGTCGCTGCGCGTAGGCGTTGCGGCACTACTGCATGACGAGGGTTAAGTAGTTATCGTCTACGATCATGTTGGCAAGGTTATATTGTACACCATTGGCTTGCAAGGTGAATTGACTCAAGGCTTGATTACCGCGCGCTTCGATGTCATAGAGAATTTGAGCGATTTCATTACTTGGGGGCGCGTAAAGCTGCCCGTTGACATCAATCCCCACCACATTGAAGCGGCGTCCACTGGCATCTACCTGTAAAACTGCGCCGATTTGTTGTGTAAATCCAGAAACGTTGACATTTGCAAAAAGGATTGCGCCCGTCGGACGAAAGTCGACGCCTGTAAGTTGATATTGGGAGCTTGTGCCATTGCAGATTGAAGAGTCGCGGAAGCAAATCTCCTGATACAGCCCATTTTCATCTATCGAAATCCGCGCAGCTTGTGCTCCAGAACTGTCTTGACCGACAGAAGCATCATAGTTGGGGTTGTTGTTTTCTACAGTTGTTTCACCAAGTTCGCCAAGATTGACGGTCACTTGTTCCGGCTGTGTCGCATTAAAGATTTCGACGGTAGGCTGTGGAGTAATCCCCGCAAACACATCATTGGTTGAACCCTGTGCGGTGAAACCTGCGGCTTGCATCGCCAGCATCGGGATAAGCGGGATGAGCAGTACAGCAGCTAAGGCGCTGATGAAACCGCAACCGAGCATCATGCCGAGACATCCGTAGATCCATTTAGAATTGCCTCGTTTTGTCGGGCGTTGAATCACTGGTTGTGCCATGTATATTCCTCAAAGTTGATGCAAGTTCACAGCCTTCAATCAAGCCAAGTGCAAATCACCTGATTCTGTCAAAGGTCAGCCGTAAAAATGCATTAGGAGCGCTATTTTACAATAGGTGGAGTGAGCGAAAAAGCGTTGGTGTTCTAGATGAGCGTCGGAAAACAATACCGCCGAGCCTTTCTCGGCGGCGTGAAGTGAGATTCGTAGAATATCTATATTCTTAACTGACGTTACGCAGGCTTAGCTCGAACAAGGGGTTTAAACCCCTT
>CALMZT010000586.1 GCA_937870805.1 uncultured Chloroflexota bacterium | reverse complement strand
ACACGCCGATCAGCTTGCCCAGCACACCCGCATACACGCGCTCAACATAATCCGATGGTAGTGGCATAAATATTATTTTCGCCTTCTCTGCTATTCTCTTGGCGTTCTTGGCGTCTTAGTAGGTTTAAGTTCAAAATTGAGAATACTTGTAGGGGAGCACCAACGTGTGCGCCCTCCAAAATTGATTTCTTTTTCAAAAGATCGACTTTAATCTACTTTGGCGGTTAGAGGGCTAAACCACAATCCCCATCGCAGGCGCTAAACCTGCCGAGAACCCACCATCCACCGTCATCAGCGAACCCGTGATGAACCCCGCCTCATCTGACGCAAGGAATGCGACTAGATGCGCGACTTCTTCTGGCTGTCCGATGCGATTGATAGCGTGCAGCTTCGCCGCCTGTTCCTTGATATGTGGACCTAACGCAAAGAAATTGGCATTCATCGGTGTCTCAATCCAGCCCGGCGCAATCGCGTTGACGCGAATCCCTTCGCCGCTATGATCCATTGCCAGCGCGCGCGTCAGTTGCGCAATGCCGCCTTTGGTCGTGCAGTACGCCGCGATGCCACCCTCGGCAAAGAAGCTGTTAACCGACGCCATGTTAACGATGATCCCGCCGCCACCTTGTCGCCGGAATTGCAAAATAGCGTGTTTGGCACAGAAAAATGTGCCTTTGAGGTTGATACCGACGATACGCTCCCAATCTTCTTCAGTGGTATCGACAGCCGTTTTTTCCAACATCACCGCAGCGTTATTGACAAGGATATTCAGCTTCCCAAACTTGCCAACCGTTTCCGCAACGATTCGTTCCGTATCGGCGACCTTCGACACATCTGCCTGCATCAAAATCGCCTCGCCGCCTTGCTGCTGAATCAGTTGAACGGTTTCGCCGCCCGTCGTCGCGTTCCAATCGGCTACTGCGATTTTCGCCCCATCCTGAGCCAGTCGCAGCGCCACCGCCCGTCCAATGCCCGACCCCGCGCCTGTGACCAGCGCCACTCGATTTTCAAATTTCATAATCTAAGAATGCTCCTTAAGAAGTATCTTTGGTCATTAGTTTTTCGTTTTCAGTGATTAACTGAAGTTATGTGCCCTGAACCTGTGAACGAGGAGTTTATGCTATTTAACTAAATAATACGGCGTATGGGGAATTGTAGGGGCAGACCTATGTGTCTGCCCACCATCGGGCGCACACGCAGATGCGCCCCTACAGACCCCTTCTTTATACTCCGTCTTTAAAAGTTAAACTGCATAAACCCGTTGTTCAAGCTGAACCTGCGTAACATCAGAGATTAAATCTCATTCGTATTTTACGAATAACCAATAACGAATAACTAAAAACCTTACCTGTAGCCTGTCCTACAGCCGAGAATACTTCTATCATGACAGCTTGTCAAGCGACGTTGACAGCGACCTGGCGGACGAGTAAGATTGCCTGTGGGACAGGTGACAGCGAAAGCCAAAATGAAGAAACTTAAGCCCCTCAATACGACTTCACGCTATCGTGCCATTCAGGACGCGCTGCGTGCCTACATTATGGACAACCAATTACAACCCGGTGATCGGTTGCCTTCGGAAAACGAACTCGCGTCGAGTCTTGGTGTCAGCCGCAACCCTGTCCGTGAAGCCATCAAGAGTCTCGAAGCATTGGGCTTAGTTGAAGTGCGCGTCGGCTTAGGTGTCTTTGTCAAAGCCTCAACACTAGACGATATTCTCACCAATTTCGCCTACAGTCTGTTATTCGATGGGCGCAGCGTCTCCGAGTTATACGAGATTCGCCAGCGCCTTGAACTCAGTTACGTGCGTGAAGCCGTGCAGCAGCTCACCGATGAAAGCCTGCATGAGATGGAACGTCTGCTGGTAGAAATGGAACGTGAATTCGCGGCGGGCAAAGACTTTGCGATGCCTGATCTGGCGCTCCATCGTGTCCTGTTCCGCAGTATCGGCAACGCCACGTTGATCAAACTGTTCGATATTTTTACGACGATTTATGCCAATTCGCGCCATCTGTTTCAGGCACAACCGCGCGACGAGATGGCAGATGATCTTCAGAAGCACAAGTTACTACTGGAAGCGCTGCGCCAGCGTGACGAAGATTTGGTTGTCGAACGCTTGCGGAGCACCTATACACGACTCCCTGAACTGGTGGTCGAGCCGCGCAAGACCAACGGGGCTACCCCTTAAGTCCACCACCAGCCGCCAACCAACCGCCGTCCACCGCCAGAATGTGTCCAGTGATGTAAGCTGCCGCTGGCGACGCAAGAAACACTGCCGCGCCTGCCACATCTTCCGGCTTGCCCAGTCGATTCAAGGGAATTTTGGCTAAACGACTGGCGCGCACTTCTGGATTTGCGAGCAAGCCTTCTACCTGCCGCGTCAAAATCGTCCCCGGCGCAATGGCATTGACGCGGATGTTATAGTCCGCCCATTCTACCGCTTGTGCGCGTGTCATCGCCCCGATGCCACCGTTGCCTGCCACATATGCCGCTTGATTAGGCACACCGAAAAACGTAGACAACGATGCGATGTGAATGATTGCGCCGCCGTTGTCGCGCATGTATCCCGCCGCTGCTTTCGAGACAAAAAACCGCGCCTTGAGGTTCAAATCGACCACCGTATCCCAATCCTCTTCGTTCACCTCTAGGGCAGGCTTACGCACAATCGTTCCCGACGACGTAACCAGAATAT
>CALMZT010000585.1 GCA_937870805.1 uncultured Chloroflexota bacterium | reverse complement strand
CTCCTTGAGTGAGCTTCGAGTATTTAAACAGCAGCCTGTACGCTTTAGCTACAGGCGATCAACATTGTAACCAATTTAATCTCGCATAACGCCTTACTCATCGTTCACTACTTCGCCAGCACTTCGCGGTTGACGACGTTTTTGTATTCGCCTCGCAGCAGCCCATCAGCGATCAACTGCGCGGCTTCGACGGCGACAGCAACCTGTGCGTCATCGGTTGAGGCGGCGACGTGCGGTGTATGCACGACGTTGGGCAAGCCGATCAGCGGATTATTGGCTTCCGGCGGCTCGTTCTGATACACATCAAGCGCCGCGCCCGCCACCTGCCCACTTTTTAGTCCTTCGGCAAGGTCAGCTTCATTGATGAGTGCGCCGCGCGCCGCGTCAATGATACGCACGCCTTTTTTCATTCTGGCGATGCTGTTCTTGTTCACCATATCGCGTGTTTCATCGGTCAAGACAGAGTGCAGTGTGATAAAGTCTGACTGCCCGAACAGCGTTTCCAGATTCACCAGCGTCACGCCAAAATCTGCTGCCAGTTCGTCTGAGATGTAGGGGTCGAACGCCAACACATTCATCTCGAATGCCAGCGCACGCTTGGCAACCGCACGCCCGATGCGTCCGAAGCCTACCACGCCTAACGTCTTACCACGCAGTTCGATGCCCATAAATGACTTACGATCCCATTTGCCCGCCGCCATCGAAGCGTGCGCCTGTGGAATCATACGCGCCAATGCCAGCATCAGCGCGAAGGTGTGTTCAGCGGTGGAAATCGTGTTGCCGTCAGGGGTGTTCATGACGACGATGCCACGCCTGGTCGCTTCCGGCACATCGACGTTATCCACACCCACACCCGCGCGGGCAATCGCCTTGAGCCTGGTAGAGGCTGCCAGCATTTCGGCGTCCACTTTTGTTGCGCTGCGGATAATCAGCGCGTCTGCGCCCCCGATAGCAGCAAGGGTTTCCTCACGCTTCATCTGCCCCGGCGCAGTAATCTGTAATCCTGCTTCTTCCAGAATCGTGACAGCCGATTTGTGTACGCTGTCCGGTACAAGGACATGGTGACTCATGAATTCTCCTATATCAAAGGTTATTCGTTATTGGTTGTTCGTTATTCGTCAATCTGGCGACGTAAGTAGGATTTATCCCTCATCTGTTGAAAGAGATTTGTGCATCCAGACGACGATGCGTCCTTCTTCAATGGTTTCGCGGCGCGTTTCGACGTAACCATGCTTGCGGTAATACGCTTGATTGGATTCCATCTTCGCATTGGTCAGCAGGCGCATCATACTCAGGTTCATCTCTCGCGCTTTTTGCTCCGCGAACGCCAGCACCCGATCACCGATGCCGCGCCCCTGATGTTCAGGCGATACGGCAATGTTGTCGATGTACAACGCTTCATCGTCCAGCTTCCAGATGACCAGCACGCCAAAGAGCGTAATGAACATGATGATGGCGCTGCGCGCCTGCGGCAGGTTGTGCCCGCTGCTCAGGTAGGCGTAAGCATAGACGAACGCCATCGCCGCCGCGCCGACAAAGCCCGCCGTGACGACGTAGTCGA
>CALMZT010000584.1 GCA_937870805.1 uncultured Chloroflexota bacterium | reverse complement strand
TAATGTCCAAACTGCCGTCGATGCAGTTGGGACTGGCATGATGGTCAAGCAGTGTCGTCGTACCATGTTTCACGGCATCCACTAAACACACTAACGCGCTCGCCCGCACCGTGTCAGCATCCAGCGCCTTATCCAGCGGCCACCACAAACGCTGCAAAATTTCGGGAAAATCTTTCGGTGTATCACCGGGAATCGCCATGCCGCGTGCGTATGCACCGTAAAAGTGCGTGTGCGCGCAGATATTGCCCGGCATCACGAACTGTCCATGTGCATCGAGCGTTTCTTCCTGCGGAACCTTTTCCAATAATTCCCGCTGCGGGGCAATCTCACTAATCACACCATCCTGTACCAAAATCGCGTGATTCTCCAAAATCTGATTTGGCTTACCCCACGTAATCACTTTTCCATTCACAATCAGCATCTTTTATTCGCCCTCTAAAGGAATGTTCACCATCACCGGACCGCCCTGCTTAGCGATTTCGGCATAAATCTGCGCCAGAATTGTATCATCGGGCTTTTGACCATCCAGATAAATATTACCCTCATTCTGATCAACAGAGGCAACAACGGTTCCTTTTTGACACAAAATTCGTAATTGTGGCGCAAAACCTGTTTCACGCTTCTGTGCATCCCAGACGCGCGTCGCTGAGACATGGCGATTGCGCAGCGCATGATAGATGCGATCTACGTAATAATCTGCCGGACTATACAAATCGGCAATCGTCCGCGCGTGAACAAAACGATCCCATGTGCTGTAAACAAAAGCAATCGTGCGATGCGTTGGATTTAATACAGGAGGCGATTTCTCGCGCAGTTCTCCTAACTGCAATTTATAGTACACGTCGTTGGCGCGTGGATGGTCGGGCTGCTGCGTCACCAACTGGCGGCGATACGCCAGCTCTACCCCACGCTTTTGCGCAAAGTAGTGAATTCCTCCGCTTTTTTCTTTGAACACTGCGCCGCTGAGGAAAAAGGCGATGTACTCGACATGCACGCCGTTAGGCATCCGTGCCTGTGGGATACGATACCAGCGCTCATTCTGGGCAAAGTTCAGATCGCGCCTGGTGTTGATCACGCCAACCAATACTCGGTCTTCAGGGTACATATAAAAACTCGCGTAACTATTATAAAAAGTAGATACATCAATCATATCCACAAACGTACTCAAGCAACAATGATCTGATGAATCTCAGATAGTGCCAAGTTGATTCAATGGTTGAGTTTACCTGAACACTGCTGCTGTAAAATTCCGAATTAGTGCTAGACTCACTAAAATGCCTTACCGGATCCAGGGAGAGCACTATGGCTCAGGTCATCATTGTGGGCGCTGGTTTAGCAGGCATGGGCGCAGCCTATAGCCTGAAAAAAGCAGGCGTAGACGCAAAAGTCCTCGAAGCGCTTCCTGAAGCAGGCGGCAGAGTTCGTTCGCTTCAGTGGCACGGCGCATGGATTGACGCAGGCGCAGAATTTATCACGGATCGTGACCTCGTGTATTTTCAGGATGCCATCACAACGCTCGGCTTGGGCAAAGATCTTCTCACGTACCCCGGCAGCGAAATCACCTTTGATGTCTGGAAAGACAATCGCGCTCACCCTCTCAAGATCACTGAACCCGCAAGTTTCTTTAGCTTCGGTGCCATCAGCCGTAAAGGCAAATTTCAGCTTCTTCGTATGCTGCCCCTCATGCTTCAGCAGATGCGTGCCAACGGCAACACCGATTACGAACCCTGGCGTGCCGCGTGGTGTGACGACGAATCCGTTGAAACGTGGCTCAAGCGCATCGCGCCTGAATTTCTGGAATATGTGGTTGAGCCGACGTTTGAACTGTACTGCGGCTATCAACCGCACGATTACGGCAGAGCCATGTTTGCCTATTTAATGACTCAATATCGGCAGACGATAGTTACCACGTTTCGGGAAGGCTTGGGGCAGCTCACGCGCGCACTCGCCAAACACCTCAACGTCGTTACTGGCGCGGATGTTGAACGTGTGCAGCTTACCTCAGAAAACGGACAAGCCAATACCGTGACCTATCGTTACAATGGCAATTTACAGCACGAGCAAGCTGATTTTGTCATCATGGCTGTACCCGGCTCAAAAGTGTTGGGCTTGGTGGAAGGTCTTGGCAGCGAACAGCGCGCCTTTTTTGAGCAGGTGCGCTATACACCACACGAACTCCCCTTCTTAAAACTGAGTCAGCGTCCTGATGGGCTGCCCAATCGTCTCTACTTTCCACGTTTGGAAGATCAAGATATTGCTGGCGTCGGCTATGAACCCGCATCCACGACGCCCGATGTTGAATTCTTCCGCGTGAGCATGAAAAATGCCTTCAATCGGCGGATGATGGATAAGCCCGACGCCGAGAACACCGCCGCGATTATCGACGCCGCGTGTCGTCGTTATCCTCAAATACGCGACCTGATTGTGGACAGTTATGTCAGCCGTTGGAAAGAAGCCTTGCCCTTATTTCCGGCGGGATACTTACGCGCATTAGACAAATTCCGCCAGCTTCCAGCGCAGCACAATGTTGCTTTTGCGGGCGATTATCTAGCGGGACCCTCGACGGGCGCGGCTTATGTTACCGGACAGCGCGCCGCCGAGGAAATACTCGCCCGCTTACATTAGGTGCTCACTTCGCGCGACAGTTCAGAACGCAGCGTCTTCAATTTGGCGTCCATTTCTGGGACGAGTGCCTGATGCTTCACCCACCATTCGGGGTCGCGCTGCGCATCGAGTTCCTCAACGGTCTTCCCCTGCTGCTCAACCCAGGTATAGTATTTCAGGTTATGCCAGCGCGTGCGGGCTTCGTGCGTGCCGGGCATGATCCAATCGGTGTGCGCGCCGTGCAGAATGCTTTCCACACGCACCGCCGCCGCTACTTCGTCAATCGCCCCATAGGACTCGCGCATGTCGTCCATCACCGAATGGTAGCGGTCTAACGCATCGGTGGCGACGGTCACGATCACGTCATCTTCGCCCATGTTGTAATACTTCGCCGTCTTGATCGCACCGATGACGTTGCACATGCCGCTGATGCCGAACAAGTCGCTGAGTATGTCCATTTCCGCCGCGTCCACGCCGTAGCGTTTGACAATCGCTTCACAGCCTGCTTGTTCAGCGAACACTTGCAAGACCTTTTTGCATTCAATGTCGTCGATACACATCATTGCGTCGGTATTCCAAACGTTGTGTATCCACGTCACATGTTTGTCGCCGATGCCTTGAATATCATGCACGCCGTAGCCGTTGTTGTACAGCGTCGGGCATTGGATGGGTTCAAGCCCCACGATCTTGTGATCTGACCAAATCTGCTTCAGCCGATCACCCGCCGCAATCGTGCCT
>CALMZT010000583.1 GCA_937870805.1 uncultured Chloroflexota bacterium | reverse complement strand
TAATTTCTAGCGGCGCGGCGAAATCGGCGGGCGCATCCACTTGCGGAGTCAGCGGCTGGCGGTTGGGCGCGAGAAAGTAGGGCGCGATACCCAACACGATCAGAACTACGCCGATCACACTCGCGACAATTTGACGCTGCGGCGAGAGATCGAACAGCATTTGAAATTTCCCGACGACAGCAGCGAAGATAAAGAGTAACCCGCCACCAACAAATACTAACGGAATAAATGAGGCTTTGAACGCTAGTAGAGTTTCCATGAAATCCCCCTGTCTATAGCATCAACATAGCATACCGCATGAATTAGACACCACTCAGTAAATGGGAGTTTCAATTTGTTGTAGAATAGGCTGTTAAAATTGAAATCATTGAAACTTTTTTGCCTAAGAATCATTGATAATCAGAATAATGCAGCTTGTTTCATGTTCGCTTTAACCTCACCCCAACCCCTCTCCCTCGCTGGAACCTAGTTGTTAGCGTGGTTCTGTGGCAGGGAGAGGGGCTTTCTACACTCGACTTGGCAAGCGAACTTTTCTAAACCTGCACAAATTTGAACCGATTAGTTTCAACGAGTTCATTGTAAGCGAAGGAGAATAGAACTGTGGCACATGTATTCATTTCGTACAGCCATCAAGATGACACTGAATTTCTTGCAAAGTTGAAACAGGAAATTGAAAATAGCGGAATAGAATACTGGACGGATGAAAAAATTTCCCCCGGTGAGCAGTGGAGTAGGGCGATTGACGAGGCGATAAAAAGTGCCTTTGCGCTGGTGGTGGTCATGAGTCCTGTCGCCACAGAATCGCAATACATCACCTACGAATGGTCATATGCGATGGGGTTAGGAAAAATTATTATTCCGCTAGTTGCCACGAAGGGAACGAAACTACATCCAAAATTGAGTGAGTTGCAGCATATCGACTTTACGAATAAGAAACCTGAAAATTGGACAAGATTGATGAACACATTGCGAACGGCGAAGGATATGCCTGAACCAACCGCTGTATCCCCACAAATTGAACCAAAATATACCGTCCTACATGACTTTAAGGGCAAAAACAGCACTGGACAACGAAATGCAATCCGCGTTGAGGCTGATTTGAAAAACATGCTCGTTATCCCAGATTTAATTCAGATCGTTAACGATCAGAAAGCAATGCCATCAGTAAGAGAAGAAGCAGCGTGGGCATTAGGCGAGCTAGAAGCGCAAGAGGCAATCCCAACGCTACTTTTTCTATTGATCAACACTAAAGGAAGAGGCTTAAGAAGGACAGCAGCGATCTCATTAGGCAAACTTGGTGCTTTTTCCGCTGTCTCCGCGTTGGTAGATACGTTGATATACCATTATCGTGATATGCACTTGAGGGAAGTGATAAGCAAAGTTTTAGCCCAAATTGGGCAGCATGAAGATCATCAAAGTGCAACTATACAAAAATTGAAATCGGTTCTGTTCGGAATTGAGCCTAATTTCATTAAAGAAGATATTGCAGATACTCTGAACTTAATTGGCACACCAGAAGCATTCGCTGTCATAGAGGAATGGAAACACCAGCACCAACCCCCACCAGCGACAAGCTGATATAATGGCGTCAGGAGGATATTCCAATGGCAGCGACACCTCTTTATATCGACGCAATCGTTTCCGACCCCAAAATCCGCAGTGGGCGTCCCGTGATTGCGGGAACAGGTCTTATGGTCATCGATATAATGTACGCCCATACTTCAGGCGATAAGCTCTCTGTAGAGGAAATCGCTGAACACTATGGCTTAAGCCTAGGACAGGTACACGCCGCGCTGGCATATTATTATCTGCATCAAGAGGAAATAGACGCCCGAATTCGCGCCGATGAGGAAAAAGCTGAGATAGCGCTTGCTGAACTCGAAAAAATGGGACGGTTACAGCGCATTGAGTTGAGTGACGATATAGAGTAAATAGTCATTGACGAACAGGATTCGCTTTAGGCTATAAGATATTGTGGAGGAAACAGAATGAGCGAGAAACTGAACAAAACGGACGCTGAATGGCGCGCTGAACTGACACCAGAGCAGTATGCGGTGCTGCGCCAACACGCTACTGAACGCCCCTTCACAGGTGAATACGTGAATAGCAAGACACCCGGCACTTACCTGTGTGCCGCCTGTGGACAGCCGCTGTTTGCCTCGGACACCAAGTTCGAGTCCGGCACGGGCTGGCCCAGCTTCTGGGATGTCATCGACAAAGGCAACGTGGAATTACGGCAAGACAACGCCTATGGAATGCGGCGCATTGAAGTGTTGTGCAGCCGCTGCGGGTCACATCTGGGGCACGTTTTTGACGATGGTCCGCAAGATACGACGGGGCTGCGTTACTGCATCAATTCCGTTGCGCTCAAGCTTAACCCGCGCGATCAAGAGCAAAAGTGAGGCGCAGGCGGAGTAGACTTCAATTTAGATGCGCCTGCGAGTGCTTCATAACGCATAAGTCTTTGCTCGCAGCACAGCTTCATCAATAGCCAATTACCAACATTTCACATCGCATTAAAGTGTCAAAAGGAACTCAAATGCGCCGCCTTTTGTGCTATGCTCTCAATAAGGAGAGATCATGTCGCAGGCGGCAAACTTGAAAGTTTGTTCATCAGTGATGTTCGATGATTTTACTGAGAACTGTGAACTGAAAACTGAAAACTTGCATTGCAGTAGCAGCAGCAGCAATTACAGGTTCACAACTTGCTGCAATCGCTTTTCTCAGTGCAGCAGCAACAAAAAAGGTTGAAAGCATTTCGCTCGCAACCTTTCTCGGTGATTTAGATGTTACTTCTCGTCGCGCATGTGGGGATACAACAGCACGTCGCGGATGGAACGCTGATCGGTCATCATCATGACGAAGCGATCAATGCCCATGCCAAAGCCACCGTTCGGAGGCATCCCGTAACGCATCGCCCGCAGGTAATCCTCGTCCAGCGGGGTTTCGTCCTCGTCACCCTTCTCGTACAGTTTCGCCATATCGAGGAAGCGCTGTTCCTGATCGCGTGGGTCGTTGAGTTCGGTGAAGGCGTTGCCTAGCTCCATCCCGCCCGCGTAAATCTCGAAGCGTTCGACGTGGAAATTATCGTAATCGACGCGCTTGGCAAATGGCGAAATGTCACGCGGGTAGTCCATCACGAACGTCGGCTGAATGAGGCGCTTTTCAACGTATTCGCCAAACAGGTATTCGACCAGCTTGCCCCAGGGCTGTCCCGGCGCGATTTCACGCCCCATCGCGCGGATCGCCTTTTCCAGCGATTCAGCAGTCGGATGTTCCATGTAGTCGATTTCGGCGTACTGCTTGATGGCATCGCGCATGGTGATACGCTTGAAACCGGGCGAAAAGTCCACCTCACTGCCCTGATAAGTGATCTTCAGGCTGCCCTTGACCTCAGGCACGACGTAACCAAACATACGCTCGATGATGTCCATCACGCCGCGATAGTCGATGTACGCCTTGTAGAATTCGAGCATCGTGAACTCAGGATTGTTCTTATAGCTCACGCCTTCATTTCGGAAATCACGCCCGATCTCATACACCCCATCAATGCCACCGACAAGCAAGCGCTTGAGGTACAACTCAAAGCTGATACGCAGGAAAAGCGTCTGTTCGAGTTCATTGTGAAAAGTGGTGAAGGGACGCGCTGCCGCCCCGCCGTACAGGGTTTGGAGTACAGGCGTTTCGACTTCGAGAAAGCCCTGATCGTCAAAGAAACGTCGCAGCGCACTGATCGCCCTGGCACGCTTGATAAACACATCACGCACACTGCGGTTGACCGCGAGATCGGCGTAACGCTGGCGATAGCGGGTTTCCACGTCGCTGAACTCCCCGTATTCAACGACTGTGCCGTCGTCCTGCACCTGCTGCTTGACGACAGGGAGTGGACTCAGCGACTTGGCAATCAGGCGAAACTCGGTGACGCGCACGCTGATTTCGCCCGCTTTAGTACGCATCATCGACCCTGTAGCTTGCACAAAGTCGTCGGTGTCGATCAGCTTGCCTGTGATCTGGTCGTAAACTGCTTCGCCCACATCGTTGATACGCAGGAAGAGTTGGATGCGCCCTGTTCCATCTTCGATGTGCATGAACGACACCTTGCCCTTCAGGTTGACGCGGCGAATACGCCCGCAAACCGTGACAACAGGAGGCGGGGGCGCGTCAGGCACATCGGGGTGTTCGGCTTCGTAAAGCTCCTGCGCGGCGAGGGCTTGGGCGGCGGTATGGGTGCGCTCTATGCGCGGGGGATAAGGCTGGACACCTGCGGCTTCGAGCCGCTGTATCTTTTCCAGCCGCTCTTGTTCCAGCTTATTTGGCTGCCACATAAGACAGTTTATGCTCCTGAGGTCATGAAAATCTAAATAGATAAAGAGGGACGGATGCAGCGGTATATGCCCACGCCTGAGATGGGTTCGCTGCATCTTAATGAATAGATCAGGCAATATTTTTTATGACAAAGGTGATTTTGCCATCGGGGGCGTTCACGACAACCTGATCGTTGACTTTCGCGCCGAGCAGCGCTTTGCCAAGAGGGCTTTCGACAGAAATCTTGCCTTCTCTGGGATTTGCTTCGGCAGAACCCACGAGGTGATAAATCTCTTGCTGTTTTGTACCTTTTTCGGTCACAGTCACTACAGAACCCGGCACGACCACACCTTTGTTTTCTGATGCTTCGATCACTTGCGCGCTGCTGAGGATCTGTTCGAGACGGGCAATTTCGCCTTCAACAAACGCCTGTTCATTCTTAGCATCTTCGTACTCAGCGTTTTCGCTTAAGTCGCCGCCTTCTTCCATTGCATGACGCAGCCGTTCTGCAACCTCCGCACGCCGTACCTCAGTGAGATACTTCAAACGGTTCTCCAGGTTACGCAGCCCTTCCGGCGTGAGGTATTGTGCGTTATCCACCTCAAAACTCCTTGGTTGTATACAACCCCAAATCAATAGCGGCTAAAAGCTAAAAACACAGCAAGATGCTGTGTTGTGCTTCCGAATCGGGTCGGAACGTTTTAAATAGGTTAATCGCCGCGCGCTTGTGCTATAAGGTAGCACGAAATATTAACCCTGTAAAGTAAAAAATGTCTTAACAGGGCAATCGCATCAAATTTAGCTTGAAGGTTACAAGGGTTCACAACATATTTGTAGGGACAAGTGTACAGGGCTGAGCAGCGGGCGAACACACAGGTTCGCCCCTACAATGACGTTTCTGACCTTCCTTGACCCAATTCGCGCTTTTGATGCAATCGCCCTGATATCTTAACAAATCACTAACTCATGCCTTTGAGTCTGATCCTAAATTTCGTACCTTTTTCGGGTTCACTTTCAACGTCAATACTGCCGCCCAACAATTTCACCAAACCATAAGCAATTGGAATACCCGTACCGCTGCCTTTGTAGGCGCGCACGGCATCATTCTCACCTCGAAAGTAGAGCGTGCCTAACTGCGCCATTTCTTCGGGCGTCATGCCGATACCGTTATCTTCAACCGTGATGACAAGGGTACCGTCGTCTGCTGCGCCGATGACTTTGACTTCGCCTGTTTCTTCTGGCGAGTAACGCAAGCCGTTTTCGACCAGTTTGACTAACACTTTCACCAGCAATTCGCCATCGGTATTTAGCAGAGGCAAGCCCTGCGGAGTTTCAATCGTGAGCTTTCGGTTCATCTCAGTAGCAGTTGCGCCAAGCTGCTTTTCAACCATCATGGCAACGTTTTTGAACATGTCCATCTTCTGGTTGAGGCGGAGAGTGTTCGCGCGTAGTTTATTGATGTCGCTGACATCGGAAAGCAAGCCTTCCATACGGCGCGCATTGGTACGCACGGTATCGAGGAACTGCTTTTGCATGTCGTTCAGTTCACCCATCGCTGGTGTATTGAGCATATCGGTATAGCCGCGAATGCTGGTCATGGGCGTGCGCAACTCATGAACCGCGTGAGAAATGAACGCTGCTTGTTCTTTCATATATTCTTCTAAGTCGGGCGCAGACGCATTTTTCTTGAGTTCTTCAGCATGTTCCTCTGCGGCTTTCTCTAACAGAGCCTCAATTGCTTCGATTTGACCCGGCAGCCGAATCGGGATAATTGCCCCGGAACGCGCGGCTTTGAGAAGTTCCGCCAGTTGTGTCCGTGCCGCTTGCAGCGCACTTTCATTTGCCATGATTCGCTCCTCAGTTCATCGCTTGAGGTAGGGGTACAGTCATGCAGTTTAACTATTCAAGACGGAAACTCCCGTGTAGAGGCAGACCAATGTGTCTGCCCACAAATGGGCGCACACGTTGGTGCGCCCCTACAATCCCCTTTTCCGTTCTCTTTAGCCAAAGAGTGTCACTAAACCCTTACAGATATGCTCACAATATCCAGATTATTTCTATTTTAGTCTGATTCGTGCCAATAACGCTCGGCAAGCACAGTACGTCCAGCGCGCAGCATTGCCTGCCGTATTGCTATTGCCATTTCATTCTCACTTTTCCAGAACGTGCTTATCTGCGAGTTGTAACAAGCAATCGCTTGGATTTTGGCATCTACTTCGGTTTCTGACACCCAGAAAATTTGGGAATCCAGCCGTATGTCATTCCACATAAAAAATTCGAGCGCGCGCTCGGTTGCCATCTCATCGCCACTATACGGGTATTCCTCGTAAAAGCGCACTTTCCAAGCAGGATACTTTTCTTTTAATGCTAATCCCCAATCGCGAGTGATCTGGTGATCGACGTGCCCGCCAACACCCAACGGGATATAAAGCGTTACATCGGCGCTTTCTGTCACCTGTGCAGGTAACGATGTGTCTAATAGCCCATCTAAAAGTTGATCTTCTGGATGCACCGACCCAAAGAGATCAGCATGTCGATACAGCGGTTTTCCATCTTTATCGGTTCGATAGATACAATCGTGGAAAGGCAGATGATAAACTGTCGCACCGACGAGCCGCGCTGCGTTGATGTCTTCGCTGCGCCGCGCGAGGGAAGGGTTCGTGCCTACTGCCCAGCGCCCATGCAGTTCGCGTACAGCATCATTGTCGGGCAGCGGATCAGGCGGGTCGCCTGCCGTCACAGACACAATCAAAACGGACTGTCTGTTGGCAGTCAGGCGGCGAATCGTTGCACCACAGCTAAAAACTGCATCATCAAGATGGGGAGAAAGAAACAGATGCATCGCGGGCTTTCTTTAAGGATGTGCAGCGACACTAAAGGTAAAGGTGCTGCCCTTGCCAATTTCGCTTTCAATGGTGATTTTGCTGCCCATCTGCTCGACAAGGCTGCGCGTGATCGCAAAGCCCAAGCCTGTACCTGGCTGACCACGAGTGAATTCATCCTCTGCGCGCCAGAACTTTGTACCTAGCATCATGACATTTTCTTTAGACAAGCCAATGCCTGTGTCTGAAACGCTAAATTCCACGCGCTTGCCGTCATTGATACGACGCAAAGTTAAAGTGATTGTGCCATTTTCAGGTGTGTACTTCACCGCATTACTGACGAGGTTGGTCAACACTTGCAGCAGACGGTAGTAATCGGTCTTTAAATCCGGGAGGTCAGCTTCAATCTTTTCATGATAGGTGTGCTTATGCTCGTTGATTTGCGGCTGCATACTGTCTTTGAGCGCTTGCACAACGTCGGCGACCTTCACACGAATCTCTTCCATAAAGAAGTGACCGCTTTCGATGCGGCTGATGTCGGCAAGATCAGAGACGAGAATCTCCATCCGTTTTACGGTATTATGAATCCGTTCCAGGAACTGGCGCTGACGATCAGAAAGATTGCCTTGTATCAGTGTCAAGTCGGCATAGCCCAAGATGCTGGTCATAGGAGATTTCAGATCGTGCGCCACAATACCGACAAACTCACTCTTGGCACGATCAGCCGCTTGCACTGCTGCGTAGAGACGGGCATTTTCAATGGCAACAGCCGCACGGGCAATGACGCGCTCCACGATATCACGCTGGTCATCGGTGAACAGGTCTTCACCTTTGCGTTTGAGCACAACGACACCAATGACCTTTTGTTCGCGGCGTACAGGCACAATCAAGACTGCTTCGCCGCTGTCCTCACCTAAAAAGGCTTTGCCCGATTCGACTACCTGCATCGACTGTGGATAGAGCAAATCAAGCGACTGGGCATATTTACCATCTTCGGTAGTGCCGATGCGATGCAGAGTACGTACACGCGCTGGTTCGCCTTCCAGCAGACCAAGATAGCCGCCGCTGGCATTGGAAAGACGCGCCGCCCATTCAAGCGTGTAGAGCATGGCTTTGTCGGCATCGAGGGTTTCGTTTAACTGCTTGTCAATACGACGAAGCTGCGTCAATTCGTTGACGCGCATGGCAAGCTGCTGGTCGGTTTCACTAAACAGAATGGCGTTGTCGATGGCAACGGCAGCCTGCGCGGCAAAAGCATCCAACGCCGCCAAGTCGTCGTCGCCGAACAAACCCGCTAATGCGCGGCTGTCTACGTAGACCACGCCGATCACGTTGCCGCGTGCGCGCAGAGGTGTTGCCATGATACTGCGCAGCGATTGGGCGATGATACTCGCTTGACCTGCGAAACGCGGATCTTCAGCAGCGTTGGTTGTCACGACAGGCGTTCCACTATCTAAAACCTGATTGGCAACCGTGCGGCTGTATTTAAACTCGTCGCCGCCGATGGTTTGCTGATCGAGGTTACGCGCGGCACGCACCTGCAAACCTCCGTCGTCATCGCGCAGCATCATGAAGCCACGTTCTGCACCTGTCAGCTGGAGGATAGCATCCATCACCTGATTCAGCACTGTTTGTAACTCAAGCGATGAGCCAATGACACGGCTAACGTTGTACAACGCCTCGAAGCGTGCCACGTTCTTACGCTGTTTGCGTTCGAGATCGAGGCGGTCAAATAATGAGCCCAGGTTGTCGACCTGGCGTGCTAAAAACTTGCCATCTACTGTGCCGGATTTAATCTGGCTGCGCAGCAAATTAATGTTATGCCGCATATTAGCAAGCTCGATATCGGTGATCGCGCCTTCAGGTTTGTCGTTCGGTCTCATCCCGTTTTGTAGCCTTTGTAATAATCACAATAATCTGTTAACGGGCAGCGCTCGCATTTGGGGGCGCGCGCCTGACAAATTTTACGCCCGTGCGTAATCAAATGAATATGGAACGCATAATAATCCGCTGGTGGCACAATCGCTTCCATCAACGGATGTGCCTTGTCCGCACTAACGCCAAGTGGCAAAAAGCCGATGCGCTGCCCCACTCGGTGAATATGAGTATCAACTGGAAACGCCGGACGATTAAAGGCGAAGCATAACACAATCGCTGCCGTTTTCGGTCCTACACCGTTGAGAGTCGTGAGCCAGCGTTTGGCTTCGTCAATCGGCATTTCGTTCAAAAAGTCGATATTCAATGCACCATGCTCTGCCTCAATGCGACACAGAACCTCCTGGATACGCGGCGCTTTCTGGTTTGCCAGCCCTGCCGGACGAATCACCTCAATCAGTTCCTGTAGGGGAGCATCGCGCACTGCATCCCATGTCGGATAGCGTGATTTGAGTGCTTCAAACGCGCGATCTCGGTTGATGTCGGTGGTGCTCTGGCTCAGAATGCAATCCACCAATTCATCCAGCGGCGGCAACCCGCGACTCCAATTGATGTCTCCATACAGTTCACGAAGCGCTAGTGCGACAGGTGTGTATTTAGCTTTGCGTTCTTCAAAACGATCAATGTTATCCATGTTTTTAATTTTAGCAGAGTCCGTAGGAAAACGCTTAAGGTTAACGACAATTTTTGCTGCGAATTATCGCAACATGCCGACATAGGTGGCATCAGCGATTTTGGTGAGCGAACCATTGACGATACTGATCTTCCACGTACCGTCACGTTCTGGTGTTGTGAAGATCAATCCAGTGTTGTCTTCTGTCCACGCAATGGGATGGACAAAGGTGGTGATGGGGTCGCCCAGCAAGGCTTGCGACATATCCTGCAAATCAACCAGCGCAAAAACCGTCGTCACCGATTGTTCAGGCGTACCGAAGCCTTCGACCTGCGCCAACGCATACACGGCGCGCGTGCCATCGGGCGAGATCAGAAAATCGCCTGCCTGGGTGTAGTTACGCAGTGGGAGTGCAGGTATCGTTTGTTCCACGCCGCCGAGAATATTATAGACGTTCACATTGTAGCCGTTGAGATCAGACGTCAGGGCTAACCGTAAAAACCAACCCGCGCCGATACCACCGCCACAGAAGCAACCCGGTTCTCCCGGCAAAAAGCTTGGCTCTCCGACTTGTCCGGCGGCGTCTTGTGGCACGTTAATGGAAAAGATCCCGGCATATTGTGTAAAAGGCGTCAGGTCGCCAATGCCATCCGGTTGGTAATCCATGTAGAGCAGCGTCTGGTCATCACTGAAGGCAATCGGCATGGCGCGGATACCTTCCAACGGACCATCTATTAGAATTTGGCGCGGCAGGGTCCCATCGATGCCTGCCACCGTCGTATACGTGATGAGACTCGATTGGCTTATACCCTGCGTCACTGTCCATGCGATCAGGCTGTTGTCCTGTGAAAGTATCCAGTCGATACGGTAGGTATTGCTGTCAGTGCGGATAAAGGGATGAGCGCGTATCGTGCTATTGGGTGCCGCTAATCGAACGCTGCGTGATGCAATATCAAAGAACAGCACTTCGTTTCCGGCAATCGTGTAGCGTTCGCCAGTTACGTCGATGGTGGTCTCATCACCCGTAAGCGCGTCGACAAAGATTAGACGATCAAAACCGCTGGCATCGACATCACGCAGCACGAACACCTGATAAAGCGACGCTGTTTCCTGGGCTGATGTTGTCTGTCCTGTCAACCCTAAGAGGCACAAGAGGAAAAAGATAACTTTCCTAATCATGCTTCATCACTCAGAACTAATTCCACCACACGCGGCAGCACCTCACCGGAAGGTCCTTGCAGCCATAAATCAACACCCCGCGAGATTTCACTCTCAAAGGGATTCACTTCGATCAACTTTGCGCCATTTCGGGCAGCAGTCAAGGGCATCTCGGAAGTAGGTCTAACAACGCCTGATGTTCCAATGATGAGCATGAGATCAGTGCTGCCAATGACGCGCTTTGCTTCACCAAGCGCTGGCGGAGGCAGCATCTCACCAAACCACACGACGGCTGGGCGCACCATCGCCCGCCCGCAGTGTGGACAAGGTGGCGGTCCACTGTTTTTATCCCATTCAATCTGTGTGACATCGACAGGCGTTGGGTCGCCCTGACAGTTGTAAAAGCATTTATTGGCAGCGATTTTGCCGTGCAAGCTGATGACGTTCGTGCTACCTGCTTCTTCGTGCAGCATGTCGATGTTCTGGGTGATGATCGGCAAGCGCGGAAAACGCTTTTCCAACGCAGCTAGTGCCTTGTGACCGGGATTCGGCTTAGCAGGGCGCATGAGTTCACGGCGATATTCGTAAAAATCCCACACGAGTTTGGGGTCACGCATAAAGGCTTGCGGTGTCGCCAACTCTTGCGGATGAAAACGCGCCCATAAACCTTCCAGCGCGTCGCGGAAAGCAGGAATGCCGGACTCCTTACTGACGCCAGCGCCCGTCAGCACACTAGGTTGTTTCGCCTGGCGCAACATAGCAGCAGCTCGTTGTATCAGCCCTTCAGAAATCATACTTATATCCAACAGAGTTGACTTTACACTAGTCTATAGTGTACAGGCAATCTTGTGTCTCAACGAGATTGGCTACAGTGCATAGCAGACATAAATCTTCATGAACATTTCATTACTCCTTGATTCATTACAGGCGCGAAGTATGCTATCTTAAAATCATATTCATTTAGAAACATTTCGGAGGCACTATGGGTATCACCATTGTTTGGGACAACAGCGACCACACTGTCATGCGTATGACCTTCACAAGCCCATGGAACTGGGATGATCTGGAAACTATTCTTACGGAAGTCCACGCAATGCTGGATACTGTCAATCATCGTGTCGACGTGATAGTGGACATGAAGAACAGCGGTGCCATTCCCGAAGGGGCATTCTGGCGCTTTCATAAGCTGACCCAGACCAAGCATCGTAATCGCGGTAGAGTGATTTTGGTCGGCGGCAATACTTTTATTCGCACAATGACCGATACCGTGCGCCGCCTGGCAAATGACTTATTTGATGCGGATATGTTTGTACTGGCACCCACTGTTGAGGATGCTCGCGCTGTCCTTTTCAAGAAGCGCTTGGAAATGGCGAACAGCTTTTAGTGACAGATCCGTATACCGATTATGATCGTTTCGCATGGGTCTATAACCAGCACTGGGGTGGCTTCAGTGTGCGGGTTATGCCCGTGTTGGAAAAACTGCTACTCAATCGTATCTCCGAAAATGCCCGTATCCTGGATTTGTGCTGCGGTACGGGTCAACTTGCTCAGAGCTTAAACGAACATGGGTATCGCGTGACAGGGGTTGATGGCTCCCCTGAAATGCTGCGTTATGCGCGAGAGAACGCCCCAACCGTCGAGTTTATCGCCAGCGATGCGCGCACTTTCAAAGCAGACGCTGCGTATCAGGCTGTCGTTTCAGTCTTTGACAGCCTCAACCACATCATGAATTTGGATGAACTGACAACTGTCTTTCACAACGTTTATGCGGCGCTGCTTCATGACGGTTTTTTCATGTTTGATCTGAATATGGAAGAAGGATTCATCACGCGCTGGCGGGGAACCTTTGCCATTGTGCGTGACGATCATGTCGTCGTCGTGCGTTCAAGCTATGACACTGATCACAAAGAAGGCAGCATGGATTTCACAGTCTTCCGCCTCGAAGACACATGGCAGCGCACCGATATCCACTTGACACAGCGCGCGTACACCCAAGATGAAATCACTCAGGCGTTAAACGCTGCGGGGTTTAGCAGTGTTGAGACTTATGATGCCGAAAAAGACCTTGCTCTAAACGGCAACCCCGGCAGAATGTTCTTCGTGTGTCACAAATAACCTCACGTTAGTCACTGAGATCGTAACAACAGCGCTACGCCTTCTAGCAAACTCCACTAACACTTAAAATCACTCTTGATCTATTTGGTTTTGTTGCTGCTGCAATACGGAAAGCGATTGCAGCAAGTTGTGAACCTGTAATTGCGGCTACTGCTGCTGCAATGGAAGTTTTCAGTTGTCAGTTCACAGTTATCACTGATGTTACGCAGGCTCAGCTAAAACAAGGGGTTTAAACCCCTTGTTCACAGGCTCAGGGTGCGTAACGTCCGTTATCAGTAAAATACGAATGCCGAATCAAGCATCAAATAAAGTGTAGCACAAAAGGAAGTTCATTTGAGTTCCTTTTGACACTTTAATGCGTAACGTAAGATTATTGGCGTTTAACGGCTGAAAAACAGAATGATGGTCAAAATCACGGCGATTAACAACCAAAAGGGAGCGATGAGCAGGAACATGGTCGTCACAAGTTCCAACAGCGCGACCAGACAACCCTGCTGCCAAGTGTGCTGATCGCGGATTTGCCAGTTACGCCCGACACGTTGAATCTTTAGGTCCAGCCTCTCTCCAAGACTATTGAGGATAGATGGCTCGATACGATTAAAATACCTGTTCACCCAAAAGAACACGACAATCAGGTAAGCCGCACCAATGACAAGGGCGAGAATCGTTTCAATAGGCATCACGTCGCTTTAATCCACGCTATATTGGAGCGCGGGATTATCTTCACGCTCAACTTCGATCAAATTCGACACGGAAAGATGCCCATGTTGATACAGGTATTCGACATGTGCGCCTGTTTCTTCAATTGCCAGCAAAATTTCGTAGCCATGTTTATCAGGATACATCGCTTTGGAGATGTCGCTGACCGTCATCGGCTGCTCAGCGCTGCGCACACTGTCTAAAATGCGTTCAAGTTTGCGCTGATGGCTGGCATGTATCGCCGTAACACGTCCGTAAAAATCGTCAATCGGGTCTTCATGTCCCCCTAGCGCTAAACGAACGTCGTCTACACGTTCGATTTTGTGCAGCGCCTCAAAGTAGTGCCCTAAGCCCGTATAGTGGGTAATTTGCTCCGGCGCTTGATGCGGCGTGGTACGCGAAAGTACATGATCGGCGCTCAACATCACATCACCGATAACGATGCACACCTGCCCCGGACAGTGCCCCGGCGTGTGAATAACGCGCATCCCATCAAACATGGTGGCTTCATCTAAACTGAAATCAACCGCTACTGAGCGTACATGTTTCTTGGCAAAACCATACATCTCCATGAGCGTTTGTCGCAGGTCGGGCTTGATGCCGGCGCGTTCCAGATATACCCGTAAATCCTTCGTGGCAACAATCACCCGTTCTTCGTAGTTCGTGAGCACGCGGCGATCTAACTCATGGATGCCAACCTGTGCTCCTGACTGTTCCTGTACAAAAGCTACGCCGCCAAAATGATCGATGTGCCCGTGCGTCACGACAATACGTTTGATGTCTGTCAGGCGCAGCGTTTCTCCATGTTCGCTTCGCAGCGCATTAAAGCCTTTCAGCAAGTCTTCATTGCTGTTGTCATAACCAGAACCCGTATCAACCAGCGTGGGAACACCAGCATTCAGTACCACGTAACAAAAGCCAATAAAGCCATTGGGAAATAGCTGCATCGGAATCCGGTAAATACGGATACCTGTGTTAGAGTCGAAGCGTTCAATAGAAGGTAGCATGTTTAGAAGCCTTTCTGCCCAAGCAGATTAAAGCATATCCGTTATCCTTTTTATAGCCCCAGCCCCCAATCTTTGGGGGGGGTGCTGCAAAGTATCGGTAATAGAACAATGGCTATATGACCGAAAATGCACTTTCGGTCAATAGTCCAAATGAGATGACTTGGAACAGCAGAAAAATAATCCAGAACGAGAAACCCGAATTTTAGACGCCGCAGAACGTTTAATCACGCGCTATGGCTACAACAAGACGACTATCAGCGACATCGCGCATGAAGCAGGTATCTCAAAAGGCGCAGTTTACCTGCATTTCAGCAGCAAAGAGGCGCTCTTTGAGGAGTTGGTGCTGCGAGCAGTGGAACAACTCAGCCAAGACATTGCGGATCGACTGGAAAAAGATCCCCAAGGTGGAACTATCGCGGGACTTTATACCAATTCATTGATTGCCATCGCCGCAAATCCGCTGATGAAAGCGCTTTACAGTAATGATCGACGTGTTCTCGGTGACTTTGTGCGCTACATGATGCATTCGGAGCGTTATAAACCACTGGTCGCACTTGGCATGGATTTGGTGGCGCAGTAGCAGGACGCAGGCTTAATACGGCGCGATCTCAGCCCAAAGGCAATAACGACGATTCTGGCAGCACTGCGCTATGGATTTCTGTTGATTGACGACATCCTACCGCGTGAAGCTCAAGCAAATTTAGATGAATTGCGACACGCGCTAGGAACTATTTTACAAGAGGGGCTTAACCCCAACGATACAAGTGATATAGAAAAGAACAAACAGCTTTACATCGCACTCATGAACCAAACTAAAGATTTGATTCGACGACAGCAATAGGGTTCTAAAAAGAAGAATGACGATGAATATCTCAATAGTCGAGGAAAGTGCTACAGACAAATGGTTGTCCAGTTCATTACTGGCTGCATGAGGGTGATGCTGCCAAGCCGTTGATCGTTTTCACGCATGGCGCAGGCACAGATCACCGCATGTTTGATGCACAAGTCAAGGCACTTGCAGGGCAATATCCTGTAGTGACGTGGGATGTACGCGGACACAGGCTCTCTCGCCCACTGAACAGCAAGTTTTCTCTACGCGAGGCTGTCGATGATTTGCTGGTAATTCTGGATGAAATTGGATGTCAACAAGCCATCTTTGCCGGGCAGTCGATGGGGGGCAATCTCTCGCAAGAGGTGGTCTTCCTGCATCCTGAACGTGTGAACGCGCTTGTATTGATTGGCTGCGCCTGTAACACGTTCCCGTTATCGTGGTTGGACAAATGAATTTTGAGCATCACACCAGCATTGCTCAAGTTTTATCCGGCGGAAATGCTCAAACGTCAAAGCGTACAGGCAAGCGCTGTCAAGAAAGACGTGCGAGCCTATCTTGAGGACGTATTCAGCAACTTGTCGAAGGAAGAATTTTCAACGATTTTTCTGGAAACGGTGGGCTGTTTACATGAAGAACCGAACTATCGCATTGAACATCCACTAGTGCTTGTTCACGGTGAGCATGACGGCACGGGTAATATCAAGAAGGGCGCGCAACGTTGGGCAGCGCGTGAACCACATTGCCAGTACATCGTGCTTCCTGACGCGGGACACTGCGCCAATCAGGACAACCCTGAGTTCTCCAATACGATTTTGCTAAATTTTTGCAAGGAATTTAGCTCAAATGAGTAGTATTCTATATTTTTGAGTTTTCGATTTAGACTAGTATAATATTTTATTATAGCTCATTTTAAAATGTACGGAGGGAGGTTATATCATGGCTACAACTGCCGTCATTCAGACGGAGAATTTGACGAAGGCTTATACTCGCGGGAAGTACGCGCTGGAAAATCTTAACCTGCGCGTGATGGAGGGGGAGATTTTCGGTTATTTGGGACCGAACGGCGCAGGCAAAACCACGACTATTCGTCTACTCCTTGATCTCATCCGCCCTGACATGGGGCACGCCACAGTGCTTGGCATGGATGCTCAAAAGGACACGCTCAAAATCCGCCGCAAATTGGGTTATCTACCGGGCGAATTGAACCTGTGGGATAACATGATCGGAAAACAGGTTTTGGATTACGTCATTCGTGTGCGGGGTGGTGTTGACGCCAACTATATGCGGCAGCTCATCGAGCGTTTGGGACTCGATGCAAAGTTGAAGGTTCGCCAGTATTCAACCGGGAATAAGCGCAAACTCGGTTTGGTCGTTGCCATGATGAGCAAGCCCGAACTGTTGATTTTAGATGAGCCGACCAACGGGCTTGATCCCCTGGTACAGCAAACACTATATCAGATTCTCGCAGAGGTCAAAGCTGAGGGACGTACTATATTCATGTCGTCGCATAACCTTGCGGAAGTGCAGACGAATTGTGATCGTGTAGGCATTTTGCGCAATGGTCTGCTTAAGACTGTCGAAAGTGTGCATCAACTGCGCACAACGGATTTCCAGTGGGTTACTATACGTTTCCGCAACGCAGTGCCTGTATCGCATTTAGCTGGCGTGCCGGGTGTGAGCGATGTCAGCGTACACGACAATACACTGCGACTGCGATTGGCAGGCGATTTCGATCCGCTGCTGCGCGCAGTAGGCGATCAGTACATTGTCGATATTGATACTGAAGAACCGTCACTAGAAGAAGTCTTCCTGACTTTTTACGGTGAAAATAACAAGCAGAAGAACATTGAGCCTAAGGTGGAGGTGGCAAAATGACCGGGGTGATTTTCATGGATACGCTGCGCCGCAGTTGGCGTACTGTGTTATGGTGGAGTCTAGGAGTTGGCTCCATCACAGCGCTGCAAATTGTTGCCATACCTGACGCAAATGCTATTCGACAGATCGGTGAACTGCTCGAGTCGATGCCACCAGCGATGCTTCAGCTATTCGGCGCTGGTAGTGACATGTCTTTCTACAGTACGCCCGAAGGCTACCTATCGCTTCAGTTCTTTGGATTCATCTTACTGGTCTTCGCTATCTACGGGATCTTCGCTGGACTCAATATCACAATCAACGAAGAAGATCGTGGCATTATGGATGTCGTCTTGAGCCTGCCTACACCACGCTGGCAAGTTGTGGTCGAACGTTTTGCGGCTTACACGGTGAATGTGATAGTAATCGTCCTCGTGACCTTCCTTTTCCTTTGGGGTGGTTTACTGGTAACACCTGCCCTACAAGTAAACATGCAGCGTATGGTCGAAGGCACAATTAACATTGTCCCCGGTACTTTGCTGACTGTAGCAATCACGATGTTGCTTGGTGTGACTGTGCGTCGTCGTGGAGCGGCAATGACATTGGCGTTCGTCTTTGTCCTGGGCAGCTATTTCTTGGATACGATTGGACGATCTGCCTCAGAGAGTGTTATCAACCAAGTTCGGGCTATATCTTTTTTCGCCTACTATAACGGCGAAAATGTCATCAAGAATGGTCTGTCCCTTTTCGACATGACGGTGCTGTTAGGGGCGACGGTGATTGCATTGGTGTTGAGTGTGTTCATATTCCAACGGCGTGACATTGGGGTGTAGCTAAAGCATCTATTCTACAAAAGCTGGTAGGCGCTGCCAGTTTTTTGGTTTGGATCATTTCGAGCAAAATTTAGTCAATTCTTACAACAATTTTATAATATTTTGTAGCGCGAGTTGTTTTCAATATTTGTGAGAGATGGTACTATTACGCACTGTGCCGATTCAGGTTTAGACCTGCGCAAAACTTTCGTTTTTGAGGAGGGAATATATATGCGTTCCAAACTATTGTTCTTGTTTGTTGCGCTGACGTTAGGAGTGCTGTTGGCTGCCTGCCAACCCCAAGCCACTTCGACGCCACGCCCCACCGCTGTCCCCAGTGCAACAACTGAGGCAACGGAAGCCGCAACTGAAGCGGCAACAGCTGATGCCGAAGCGGCAACTGAGGCTGCCACTGAAGCGGCGACTGAAGAAGCCACTGAAATGGCAACCGAGGATGCCACTGAGATGACAACCGAAACAGCCACTGAGGAAGCGACGGAAGCAGCCACTGAAGCAGCGGCTGAGATGACCGAAGCGGCGACTGAGATAGCGATGGCGGCAACGGCTGTGCCCACAGAAGAAGTCACTGAAATAGCTACTGAAGTTGCTACCGAAATGGCAACTGAGGAAGCGACGGAAGCGGCGGTTGAAATGACCGAAGCGGCGACTGAAGAAGCTACCGAAGTCGCGATGGCAACTGAAGCGGCGACTGAAATGGCAACGCCAACACCAACAGAGGAAGCGACTGAAGCCGTATCGACAGGTTTTGGCGGGATACAGTCGGTGTGTCTGGTGACGGATGTCGGGCGCGTCAACGATGGCACGTTCAACCAGTTTGCCTATGAGGGGATGCAGCGCGCTGCCGAGGACTTCGGTCTGGAAAATACCTTCATCGAAACCCAAGCGCAAACCGACTATGCCAGCAACATCAACACCTGCCTCGACGAAGGCTATGATGCCATCGTCACCGTCGGCTTCCTGATCGCTGACGCCACGCTGGCAGCAGCCGAAGCCAATCCCAACACGCTGTTCATCGGCGTCGACCAGTTCGTCATGGGCGGTCCCAGCAACTACGTGGGTATTCAGTTCCGTGAGGATCAGGCAGGTTTCCTGGTGGGCGCGCTGGCAGCGCTGATGACCGAGAGCGGCACGATTGCTGGCGTCTATGGCATCGACATCCCGCCGGTGATTAAGTTCCGCAACGGTTACGAGCAGGGTGCGCGCTACATCAACCCCGACATCAACGTGCTGGGTGTGTACATCGACAGCTTCACTGCCCCAGATCGTGGTGCGGCGGCGGCTGAGCAGTTCATCGGTGATGGCGCGGACGTGATTTTCGGTGCAGGCGGTCCGACGGGTTCAGGTGCGATTGCTTACGCTGCCAGCGAAGGCGTGTGGGTCATCGGTGTCGATCAGGACGAGTATTTCACCACCTTTGGCGAGGGTGAAACACCTGGCGCTGACCGCCTGATCAGCAGCGCGCTGAAGCGTGTGGACAACGGCGTCTACCAACTGCTGGAAATCGCGGTGGGTGACGACGAGAGCGCCTGGCCGGGTGGCGAAATCTACGTGCTGGAAGTGGCTAACGACGGCATCAGCTTTGCCCCTGCGCATGACGCCGACGTGCCGGAAGAAATCACCGCTCAAATCGAGGACATCCTCGCAGGCATTCGTGACGGCTCAATTGAAACAGGCGTCGATCCTGTCACAGGCGCACTGCTGGAACCCGTTGAGGCTGCTACGCAAGAAGCGAGCATGGAAGCCACCGAAGCCGCCACTGAAGAAATTGCAACAGAAGAAGCCACTGAAATGGCGACAGAAGAGGCTACTGAAGCTACGGCTGAAATAACCGAAGTCGCGACTGAAGTGGCGATGGCAGCTACGGCTGTGCCAACCGAAGAAGCTACCGAAATGGTGACTGAAGAAGCCACTGAGGCTGCAACTGAAGAAGCTACCGAAATGGCAACACCAACACCGACAGAGGCAGCGACTGAAGCCGTATCGACAGGTTTTGGCGGGATACAGTCGGTGTGTCTGGTGACGGATGTCGGGCGCGTCAACGATGGCACGTTCAACCAGTTTGCCTATGAGGGGATGCAGCGCGCTGCCGAGGACTTCGGTCTGGAAAATACCTTCATCGAAACCCAAGCGCAAACCGACTATGCCAGCAACATCAACACCTGCCTCGACGAAGGCTATGATGCCATCGTCACCGTCGGCTTCCTGATCGCTGACGCCACGCTGGCAGCAGCCGAAGCCAATCCCAACACGCTGTTCATCGGCGTCGACCAGTTCGTCATGGGCGGTCCCAGCAACTACGTGGGTATTCAGTTCCGTGAGGATCAGGCAGGTTTCCTGGTGGGCGCGCTGGCAGCGCTGATGACCGAGAGCGGCACGATTGCTGGCGTCTATGGCATCGACATCCCGCCGGTGATTAAGTTCCGCAACGGTTACGAGCAGGGTGCGCGCTACATCAACCCCGACATCAACGTGCTGGGTGTGTACATCGACAGCTTCACTGCCCCAGATCGTGGTGCGGCGGCGGCTGAGCAGTTCATCGGTGATGGCGCGGACGTGATTTTCGGTGCAGGCGGTCCGACGGGTTCAGGTGCGATTGCTTACGCTGCCAGCGAAGGCGTGTGGGTCATCGGTGTCGATCAGGACGAGTATTTCACCACCTTTGGCGAGGGTGAAACACCTGGCGCTGACCGCCTGATCAGCAGCGCGCTGAAGCGTGTGGACAACGGCGTCTACCAACTGCTGGAAATCGCGGTGGGTGACGACGAGAGCGCCTGGCCGGGTGGCGAAATCTACGTGCTGGAAGTGGCTAACGACGGCATCAGCTTTGCCCCTGCGCATGACGCCGACGTGCCGGAAGAAATCACCGCTCAAATCGAGGACATCCTCGCAGGCATTCGTGACGGCTCAATTGAAACAGGCGTCGATCCTGTCACAGGCGCACTGCTGGAACCTGCTGAAGCTGCGACGATGGAAGCCACTGAGGAAACTGAAGCTACAATGGAAGGCACCGCAGAGGCAACCACTGCCCCGTAATGGTGTCAAATAGGGTGAGACGATGTGTCTCACCCGACATTACTTGAATAAAAAGACGGTTGCTCACTTGGGCAACCGTCTTCTGTTTGTCACAATCCTGGATTATTTGGCGAAATCAACAGCACGTGTTTCGCGGATTACGTGGACTTTGATCTGTCCGGGATACTGCATCGACTCCTCGATCTTGCGGGCGATGTCACGTGCGAGACGGAGTGCGGACAAATCATCAATGACATCGGGACGCACAATAATGCGTACTTCACGCCCTGCTTGCAGCGCATAACTTTGCTCAACACCATCAAAGCCTGTGGCGATTTCTTCCAGCGTCTTGACGCGCTTGATGTACGTTTCGAGACTTTCGCGGCGTGCGCCAGGACGAGCGCCGGAAATCGCATCAGCAGCTTCTACAATGTAGGCTTCAACGCATTCCTGCTCAATCTCATGATGATGGCTGGCGATGCAGTTGACGACTTTAGCATTGACGCCGTAGCGCTTGGCAAAATCAGCGCCAATCAGCGCATGGGTACCTTCAATTTCGTGGTCAATCGCTTTGCCAATGTCATGCAGCAGCCCGGCTGCTTTGGCAATATCCACATTTGCGCCCAACTCCGCAGCGATCATTCCGGCGATGTGGGCAGTTTCGATGGCGTGGGCGTGCTGGTTTTGCCCATAGCTAGTACGGAATTTCAGCCGTCCCACCAGTTTTAGAACTTCAGGATGTAAACCGGGAACACCTGTTTCATAAGCAGCCCGTTCGCCTTCTTCACGAATCGCATTTTCTACCTCGACACGCGCATCATCAACCAATTTCTCAATACGCGCCGGATGAATACGCCCATCAGTAACGAGCTTCGCCATTGTGCGCTTGGCGACCTCGCGGCGTACCGGGTCAAAGCTGCTGATCGTAATCGCTTCAGGGGTATCGTCAACGATCACGTCAACACCCGTTGCCAGTTCAAAAGCGCGAATATTGCGCCCATTGCGCCCGATGATACGTCCCTTCATCTCATCACTGGGCAGTGGAACCACGCTGACAGAGATTTCCGAAACGTGCTCAGACGCCAAACGTTGAACTGCCAGCGAAATCACATCACGCGCGCGTGTATCCGCTTCTTCGCGTGCCTGTGCCTCCACCTGACGAATGACACGCGCCATATCTTTACGAGCGTCTTCCTCAACGGCGGTCAATAACTGCGCACGCGCCTCGTCAGTGGTCATCTCAGAGATGCGCTGCAATTCTGCCACTCGTTCTTCTTGCAATTTGGCAAGGTCATTTTGCTGCTTATCCATTTTGCTCTGACGTTTGTTCAGATTTTGTTCACGCTGTTCCATGCGCTCCAAGCGTTTATCCATTTCTTCACGTGTGCGGCGCAGACGTTCATCCTCCTTGTCAAGCTCACGCCGCCGCCGTCCTAAAATCTGCTCGTTTTCGTTCTGAATATCCTTCGCTTTGTCCTCAGCCTCTTTGACAATCAAACTTGACTGCTCAACGGCGCGCTCCACTGCTGTCTTCGCCTGATTCATGACGACCCTAGCGTCTTCCTCAGCGCGTTGGACAATACTGCTGCGGCGGCGTGTTTGATAGTAATAAAACCCCGCAATCCCTACGATCACCCCTAAGATGAGGGCGATCACGAGGGCGATCACTTCTACAACAGGTTCAATCTGCATGTCTCCTTGTTGACGGCATCGTGCAGTCCACGCCGTCATCCTCCTTCCTGTAAAACGTGGTGTGGATAAAAGCCGCCTACGCTTCTTCCTCATCACGGGAGTCGTCATCTTGTTTGGCTGTAA
>CALMZT010000582.1 GCA_937870805.1 uncultured Chloroflexota bacterium | reverse complement strand
CGCCGCAGCCCGTACCGCCGTGCTTTCATCCCACTGTGCCATCTCGACTAAACGCCGCATGTACACCCGCGTTTCATCGATCCACAGCGCCTGAATTGCCGATTTTCGTACCTCGGCATCTTCATCGTCCAACGCGAACAAGGCGACGGTGCGGTAGTCGAGGTCGAAATTTGTCTCGCCCAGATCGGCGATACGCTGGACAATCTTCTGTCGATACTCAGTGTCAAGCCCATTCCACACAGGCTTTAACTGTTGAACGTCTGCCTCGCTGAGATCAGACATCCCATAGAACACTTTCGCGTTAATCGTTGTATGCTCCCCTTCTTTGAGCGCTTGCAGCGTCTCAGCAAAGGTTTTTGGCTTACGATTAACTTTGGTCTTAGCTTTTACCATTGCTCTCCCTCTTAAGGTAGCACAATCGGATTGATAATGTCGTTCAAAATGAACACCACCGCTACTGACAGCAGCAGCGCCAATCCTACGAGGTGAATTACTCCTTCAAATTCCGGCTTAATCGGGCGACCACGCACGATCTCCAGCAGGACGAACACGATACGTCCGCCATCCAACGCAGGCAGCGGCAGCAAGTTCGTTACGCCTAGCGCAATGCTGATGAGCGCGATGTAATTCAAAATCAGCGTCGGTTGATTTTGTTGGATGCTTTCCGCGAAGATCTGTCCACCGATATTGCTGATCGCGACGATACTCACCGGGCGCGCCTCTTCGGGTGTCAATCGTCCACTCAGCAAATCAATCGGCAGTCGCAGCACCATTCCGATTGCCTCAGAGGTACGCTGTGCAGCATAGCTGATCGCGGTAGGTAGTGATTGTGGCACGTAAATTGCCTGTGGCGCACCTTCTTGGTACACAACACCATTTGCAGCATCCGTCAGCGCGACGTTAATCGAAATACCCATCGCGCCCTGCCCCTCTGGTGGGTTGACACGCGGCGTCAGGGTCACGGTTTCCTCAGTGCCATCAATACGCAGTATTCCCAACATAACTTCTTGCCCAAGGTGCGCGTTAGTCAATTGGATTAATTCGTCAGTAGAGGTGATCGTTTCACCGTTGAAGGACGTGATTAAATCACCCGGCGCAAGTCCCGCATTAGCAGCAGGTGAATCTTCCACAACTGCCATGACCCACACGTAAGACTCTTGCAAGGCGTTATCCACAGCCTGCGGCGGAAACTGCACTTCAACAAACTCCCCTTCCGCGCCGCGCCGAACAGTGAGCGTTGCCGTCTCACCATCTAGGCTGTCCAGGCGACTGAAGAACTCTTCAGGCGTGTTGAAGTTCTCACCATTGAGCTTCTCAATCACGTCGCGCGCTTGCAGCCCTGCCACTGCTGCGGGTGAATCAGGCGTTACATACGCGACAGTAACACGCGCACCAGCGAACTGTGGGAGACCGATCAAAGCAATCACAATAAACAGTAAAAACGCCGATACGAAATTTGCCAGCGCACCACCCGCCATAAACAGAATGCGACTCAATGGTTTAGCCTCGTTGACAGACATAGGCTTGGCAATTTTCCGCACTCGTTCAGCGGCTTCGTCTGCTGATTTTTCCTTCGCTTGATCTTCGCTGTAGCGCGCTTCAAGTTTCACCTTATCGCGCTGAACCTGTTCTTCGCTCACGGGCTTGACAAAATCCTCACCCAGCGGCAGTACGAATCCACCTAGCGGAATCCAATTGAGCGTGAATTCAGTCTCGCCCCAACGAAACAGCTTGAGCGCGCGCGGCGGAAAACCAATACCAAATTCCAGAATCGTGATACCTGCTGCCTTCGCCGCCAGCAAGTGTCCAAATTCATGGATGATTACTGCTGGGATGAGCACTAGCGCAAAGGCAATGATCGACAGCAGGAAGTCATTACCAACCAAAAACTCCAACATGTTGTTGTACCTACCTCAGGTGGAAGTCGCATACTTTCACCATCTCGTTATGTGTAATTTGCATTATAGGGGTGAATAAAGCGGGCAAGCAATAGACGTTCATCCTACGTTTAACAACCTTGCCGCCCCCCCTGGCGCGGCGACCCGCACATCCACTACCTCAGACAACGTTTGCAGTGCTGTACTTACTTGATTTGCATCATCTCTAACACAAATACAATGTACATTCGGACCTGCATCCAGTGTATAGCACACACGCAGCCCGTCC
>CALMZT010000581.1 GCA_937870805.1 uncultured Chloroflexota bacterium | reverse complement strand
CGAAAACGATACCGAAGACGTGGGCACGCTGAACCGTGCCCAGACGCGCATCGTCATGGAAGAGGTTGACGAGGCGGCGGAAAATTTACTGGTGCGTCTGGTGGTGGGTGTGGCGGGCAGCGGCAAGACACTGGTGCTAACTCATCGCGTGCGCTACCTGTAGGAACACTTTCCCAACTACAAAATTCTCGTGATGGCGTATAACCGCGATCTGGTAAGCGATCTCAAGAGCCGCATCGGTTTGGACGACGTTGATGTGCTGAGCTTTCACCAGATTTGCCACAAAATTGTGCTGCCGCCGAACGAAAATTTTGTCGATGTGCGCCGCTGGGTTGAACGTGAGGCAAAAGATTTGGTTGCCGAGACAGGTCTCACACCACAGTACATCGTCGAGGAGATTGACTGGCGCAAGGATGCCGAAATCTTCACTGATGAAGCCTATCTCGCGGCGGTACGCAAGGGACGTGTGCAGCGCCTCACCCGTGAAAAGCGTGAGATCATCAACGAGATTTTCAACCGCTATCGCGCGTATCAGGACGAACTACGCCGCAGCGGACGCATGTGGATGGACGGCGCTGATCTGGCGTTAACGGCGCTGGAAGTCGTGGAGAATGGGCATCCGCTGAAGCAGAGTTACGATGCAGTGTTCATTGACGAGGCACAGGATTTTGCGCCGCCCTGGATACGGCTTGCCAAACTGCTGCAAAAGCCAACGGGCACAATGCTGCTGGTTGAAGACCCCCTGCAATCCTTGTTCAGATCGTTTACGTGGCAGGAAAAAGGCGTTTCCGTCGTGGGGCGTTCGGTGACGCTGCGTGTGCCCTTCCGTTCCTCGCGTGAAATCTGTTTTGCGGCATACAGCCTGGTCGAAGCCGACGCTTTCTTACGTACAGAAAAAAGCGTTGAGCCGAATTTGACTTCGTATGAGGTGAGTTCGGGCGAAGTGCCGATGCTGCTGGAGTGCGCGGATATGGCGAGTGAGCTGGCGGCGCTTGATCGTCGCATCGAGGCGCTGATTGCTTCGGGTGTTAAGCCGCAGCAGATCGCCGTTTTATGCCACAACCATCAGGTACTTAATCAATTCAAGCCACTGGAAAAGTATAACTGCGTGCTGAAGACCTTTGGCACGATGAAAGGGTTAGAATTCCATGCCGTGTTCGTCCCTCATTTGCACGATGTATTCCAGCGAGTAGACGCCGAAGATGGCATCAGTACGATGCGCCGCAGAATTTTCACGGCGATGACCCGCGCGCGGCAAATGCTGGCGCTGTCGTATCAGAATACGCTGCCGGAGCCGCTGCAACCGCTGCTGGAACTACACAGCTAGAGCACACTTAAGTGGAAATAAAAACACGCCAAGCCATTGACCTGACGTGCTGAGCGGGTAACGGGATTCGGACCCGTGACATTTTGCTTGGGAAGCAAACGCTCTACCAACTGAGCTACACCCGCAAACTACAAATCATTATAGCGCTAGGGCAGCGAATGTCAAGTTTTGAGTTCGCTGCTTTGTATTATCACAACTCAGACAACACATCGAAATAAAGCATGATATAATTCCCCGCGAATGTTAAAGGAAACGTTTAGCTTGACGAGAAGATGGCGAATCGGTTTGCTCGGCGTGCTGGTGAGTGCGCTGGCAATCCTGTTCATAGGCTCACAATTCAATGCGCGTGAGTTCCTCGACGCGCTGTCTTCGGCACGCTGGAGTTATGTGGTGCTGTGCGGCGTGCTGCTGCTGGTCGCTTTGCTGCCGCGCGCCAAACGCTGGCAAGTGCTGTTGGGTTACGCGCTGCCCTATTGGCGTGCCTTTAACATCATGAATGTTGCTTATCTCGTGAATAATGTGCTGCCGCTGCGCATCGGTGAAGTGGCGCGTATGTATCTGGCGACGCAAGCTGACCCGCCTGTGCCTATTTTTAAGACGTTGAGTACGGTTGTCGTCGAGCGTTTGCTGGATTTGCTGGCGGTGGTGCTGCTGCTGGCGCTGGCGTTGGTGGCGGGCGATGTGCCCGTTGAACTACGCGCAGCGGGTGGTACGGCGGCGGTGATCGCACTTAGCGGCTTTCTGGTGCTGGTGTTTCTGGCAAATCGCCGTGCGTTTGCTGAACGGCTGATGCAGTGGTTTGTGGAACGAATACCCTTGCTGGCGCGTTTGAAAGTAGATCGCTGGTTCGCCCACTTTCTCGATGGCTTGACGCCGATTGCTCAGCCGCGCACTTTGCTGCAAGTTTTGATTTGGACAGCGTTGGGGTGGGGAATTTCCGTCGCAGCCGGGTATATATTGATGTTTGCCTTCTATGATCGCGTCGATCATCTTGCCGTGACGTGTTTATATATCGCGTCGGCGGCTTTTGCCATTGCTGTACCTGCTGTTCCCGGCAATCTCGGCACCTATGAATTGTCGATTATCGCCGCGCTGAATGCCTTTGGCTTTGGCGCAGACCCGGCGGTGGCGACAGCCTTTGCCGTCGTGGTTCATGGCGTCAATCTCGTCACGCACTTCGGGGCAGGGGTGTATGGTTTTGTGCAGGAAGGCATCACACTGGAACGCCTGTCGCAGGGTGTACAGGAGATGCGCCAGAAAACAAGTTAACAGTTTTCAGTTATCAGTAAAAGGCGCCTGGGTATAAACAAGGGCATATGCAGTTTAACCATTAAAGACGGACATCTGCGTAGGGGCGCACCTGCGTGTGCGCCCGATGATGGGCAGACACATAGGTCTGCCCCTACAAAATCTAATCTCCGTACTAATTTGTTAAAAGACACAATCTCCTTGCTCAGACTAGATTACCCATAAGCCAAAGCGAAATTTGTGTTTTGTGCCATCACATGTGAATTAGGGTTGGATGTCCGATAAAGTCAAAATTCTCATCTGCTTGCTGTATTACCTGCCGCATCGCACAGGGATGCAGCTTTATATTGAACGTATCAGCGAAGAATTGGTGCGGCGCGGGCATGAAGTAACGATCCTGTGCGCGCGCCACAAGCCGGAACTCCCAGCGGAAGAAACCATCAACGGCGTGCGGATTGTGCGCCTGTGGGCACCGCCGATTCCGATCAGTCGCGGCATGATTATGCCGATGTACCCGTTTGCAGCGTATCAGTTAATTCGCCAGCATGATGTGGTGAGCATACACACGCCGATGCTGGAAACGGCGCTGATTTCGTTTTTAGCGCGGGTTGCCGGACGCAAGATCATCGCCACGCATCACGGCGATTTGATTTTGCCGGAAGGTGGAGCGAATCGCGCCATCACCGACATCATGTTCGCCTTCTTCAAATACATGGCACGCGCGGCGGGAAGACTCGTCGCCTACAGCCAGGACTACGCCGACAACTCGTATTATTTGCGACCTTTCCTCGACAAAGTGAACGTGATCTATCCACCGATTCACATGCCAGCGCCGAATCCGCAGCGTGCGGCAGAACTGCGCGCGCAGTGGTCACACAACGGCGGACCCATCATCGGCTACGCGGGGCGCTTCGTGGAAGAAAAACGCCCTGATCTGCTGATGAAGTCGCTGGATGTCATCAATCAAAAATATCCCAATGCGCGTATTGTCTTCGCAGGCGAATATGATATTCCCTACGAGAATACGTGGGAGAAATATCAGCCTGTCGTGCAGAAGTATAAAGACCAACTGATCTTTTTGGGTTTGATCAAAGATATGCAGTTCATGGCAGATTTTTTCGCCGCGATTGATGTGCTGGCGCTGACCTCGGACAGCGAGTGTTTTGCGCTGGTGCAGGTCGAAGCGATGTTGTGTGGTGCGCCTGTGGTGATGACCGATACGCCTGGCGGGCGTGTGCCTGTGCAGGTGACGGGCATGGGCAAGCTGACGCAGCCCGGTGATGCGCAAGCCATTGGTGAGACGATTGTCGATGTGTTGGACAGGCGCGCAGAGTATGTAAAACCGCGTTTGTATATCGAACAGTGTTTCTCGTTCAAAGAAACTGTCGATGGCTACGAAGCGTTGTTTAAGGAGTATGCGCGGCGTGGTTAGCGAACAAGCCCTGCAACACATGACGCGCAACGAAGCCGACATGGCGTTCAAGCGGCGTGTCAGGACGATCTTTGAATGGATTGACCCGCAGGATGATGATTTAATTCTCGATGCCCCGTGTGGACGCGGGTTCTATCTCAACATGTTCCGCTACGTCAGCAAGTGTAAGCTGGTCGGGCTGGAACTGGATTGGGAAGTCATCAATAAGGCGCGGCGCAACTCTGCAAACCTCAAAGGCATGATGCTCAACAACGCCAGCCTTTACGCGCTGCCTTACGCTGACAACACCTTTGACGCGGCGATTCTGTCGGAAGTGCTGGAACATCTCGATCACGATGTCGAGGGCTTGCGCGAGGTATACCGCGTGCTGAAGCCCGGCGCGGTGGTGGCGATCACGGTGCCCAATGCCAATTATCCGTTCTGGTGGGACCCGATCAACAAGACGCTGGAAACGCTGTTCAATAGGCACATTCAGCATGGACCACTGGCGGGCATCTGGGCGAACCATGTGCGGCTGTATACACCTGAAGCGCTGCGGCTGAGTGTGCAGGCGGCGGGTTTCACGGTTGAGGAAGAACGCGCGTTTACGCATCACAGTTTTCCCTTTATCCACAACCTTGTTTACGGCTTGGGCAAACCTCTGTTAGAATCGGGCGCGCTGCCCAGGAGCATGGCGAACGCCGCAGACCGCACCACCTTCGACAAAAACAACGGCAGCCTGCTCAATCCGATCAACATTGGATTGAAAATGTTTAATTATTTTGACCGTAAAAATGTGATGAACGAGCCGCCGGGATGCTCTACGGTGAACCTGTGTATTAAGGGGCGAAAGCCAGCATGACAGAACCACCACAACTTGAACTTCTGCCAGAAGACGAGAATGGCAACGGCAACACAGAAGCGCCTACGCAGCAGTGGTCGCTAGAAGAAGAAACGTCGTCGGATGAAATGCCGATGAGTGATGAGCCGTTGAGCAGAAATTTTGAAGATCTTACGCTGGCGCAGGCGGTAGGGCTGCTGCTGCGGATGCCACAGCAGACGTTAGATCGGCTCATCGCCATAGCGAACACACCCAAAGATGTGCCGCCAGAGAGACTCATTCAGGATACTTCCGCAGTTCAGGGTACGGCGCTGCCACCGTCCACGAGATCGTTATCCTTCGCGGCGGATTTGCCCCCCGCGCTCAGTGTTGAAGCGCTGCCTCGCTCACTTATCAGCATCGGACTAGTGCAGTTCGGTTTATACATCGCGGGCTTTTTGCTGGCGTGGTTTGGGACGCGCATCATGCTGTCGGGCGGCGCGTCACGCAGCGAACCTGTGGAGTTGGCGGCAAGCATTCCCTTTGTGATGCTTGGCTTTATGACATGGATAGCGGGCGAGATCGTTGGACAGCCGCCAAGATGGTTGATGAGACTGCTAGGCTCCTACACGCCAACGGCGCAAGTGCCGGGAGAGCAAACAACCGATGCGCCGCTGAAAGAAAAACACGCGGCTGACTTTTTCAGAACGCTGCCCATCCGCGCATTTTGTGTGGCGCTCGGTTTGTTTAGCAGTGTGTTGGCTTTGACAGGCAACAGTAATAACTTATTCACGACAGCAGGTGTAATCGCATGGTTCGCCAGTATTGTCTTTTGGGTCGCGGCGGTTGCGCCCACAAGTTGGTACGAAGCCGTTACCTCTGGCGCGTGGCTGAAAGGCGCTCAACTGCGCCTGCGCGATCTACGTCTGCGCAACAACTGGACCTTGATCGCGCTGCTGGCGATTGTGGCGCTTGGCGCATACTTCCGCTTGGATCGTTTAGCCGACGTGCCGCGTGAAATGACCAGCGATCACGTTGAAAAACTCCTTGACTCAGCGCGCGTACTGGACGGCGTGACGCAGGTGTTCTTCCCCAACAACGGCGGGCGCGAACCTGTACAAATGTACCTGATGGCGATGCTGTCGCAAGCGCCCGGTATGGGCATGAACTTCACGACGCTGAAACTGCTCTCCGCACTGGAAGGCATCATCACGCTGCCGCTGCTGTGGTGGTTTGGGCGTGAGATTGTCGGACGCGACAATCGCCAGCCTGGCAACATCGTCGGCTTGTGTCTGGCGGGCTTGGTCGCCGTCAGCGGCTGGCATGAAGTGCTATCGCGTATGGGGCTGCGCATCGTGCTCACGGTAGCAGTCACGACGCTGCTGCTGATCTATCTTTCGCGCGGGCTGCGGGATAACCGTCGCGGCGATTTCATCAAGGCGGGCTTGGTGCTGGGCTTCGGGCTGTACATGTATCAGGCAGT
>CALMZT010000580.1 GCA_937870805.1 uncultured Chloroflexota bacterium | reverse complement strand
GCAAACAAAGCCGCCCTGCGCCCCCAGGGCCTTGCTCAGGGTGCCAACCGCGATCACCCGGTCACGGTCGGGCGGACTCGGCAGTGTGTCGAGCAAGCCACGGCCGTGTTCCCCCAGCACGCCGGTCGCGTGGGCTTCGTCGACCAGCAGCAGCGCATCATGCCGGCGGGCCAGGTCGATCAACTCCGCCAGCGGGGCAAAGTCGCCGTCCATGCTGAAGACGCTGTCGGTGACGATGAGCCGCCGGCGGGCCGAATGGCCGTCGCGGCGCAGCAACTCGTCGAGGTGGTTGGCGTCGGCGTGGCGGTAGACGTGGACGCGGGCCCGGGACAGCCGGCAGCCGTCGATGATGCTGGCGTGGTTCAGCGTGTCGGAGAAAATCGCATCGCCTTTGCCGACCAACGCCGGAATCGTCGCCAGATTTGCAGTAAAGCCACTTTGCATCGTAATCACGGCTTCCGCGCCTTTGAATTGGGCGAGGCGGTTTTCCAGTTCGACGTGCAAGCTCATCGTACCTGCGATGGTCCGCACTGCACCGGGACCAATGCCGTATTGGTCGATAGCGCGCTTAGCGGCTTCACGCAGGCGTGGGTGATTGGCAAGCCCAAGATAGTTGTTAGCGCAGAAATTCAAAACTTGCTTGCCATCCACAACGATATGCCCATCCATCGGGCTGTCAATCGTGCGGATGGTGTTGAATAGCCCTTGCGCTTTCAGATCTTCAAGCTGTGCTGCGAGAAAATCAGTTTTACTGTCAGTGACGTAATCAGACATCGTGCCTAGCCCTCATGTGTGGAAATGGCGCGATTTTACCACTGAATCAAAAGACCCCGCATCCGTTATGGGGTCTCAAAAATTGCGATAGATGATGACTATGCTTTCTCCAGGCTCTGGTCGTGGACAAACTGCTTGAATTGATCGAAGGAGTCCATTATCCACAGTTTATCGTGGATAAAGTGAGGGCTAGGTGCGACAGGGGCAATGGTTTCAGGGTCGAAGGGCAGCTTCAACATCCGATCTGTGAAGGTGATTTGCAGCTCTTCGTAGGATGAGAACAAGCCCGCACCAAAGGCTTTTATGTCGCCTTGTTCGCGTATCAAGCCGAACTCGATGGTGTACCACCAGATGCTGCCGAGTCCTTTGCGTTCCTCAGGTGTATAGCGCAGCATCACTTCGGCATATTCGTGTACAAGGTCGGCATATTCTTTGTTTGCCATCATCGGCAGATGTCCGAACGTATCATGCCAGATATCAGGCAGTGGGGTGTAATCGAGGCTGTCGCGTTCGCGGATATATTCGGTTACGAGAAACTCGCGTTTGGCGAGGTGCTCAAACCAATCCTGACCGCTGGAGTACTGGATGTCGGTGCTGACGAGTTCCCAGCCGACTAACTCCTGAAAGCGTTCGTTGAGTTCATTGAAATCGGGTAAACGCTCAGGCAAGAGATCGAGCTTTTTGTGTCCTTCAAAATACATCTGGCAAGCGTATTTCTGTACATTGGGGAACTGTCTCTCGAAAAGGATTTGCCAGACTTCGTTTTCGGCGGCAGACCATTTCTTAAAAGGTCTTCTGACATTCATAACAGGTGTGAATCTCCCTGAAACAGTAAAGTCGCTATTTTTAATATAGCAGCAAACGGAGATAGAGTTCAATAGTTATTTAGGCATAATGCCGACGAATTCATAGATATTTTACACATTATTAATAGAATCCCATTTGGCTGGTATCTTAAGTAAAAAGGCGATTCACCTGAACTCGACTTTATCCATTGCTGAGCAGGACGGGTCATGAGGGGTCGGACAAGGGGTTTAAACCCCTTGTTCAGAAATGTAGAGATCGCTTATGACC
>CALMZT010000579.1 GCA_937870805.1 uncultured Chloroflexota bacterium | reverse complement strand
CATTGATAGCGATGTCTGCCGCGCCTCCATCGTTGCCGATAAAGCTGCTGTTGTTAATGGAACTACTGTTGTTGGCATAAAATACCAATGCACCACCAGTATTGACTGAAGTGTTATTCATAAAAAGGACGCAAGTCGCAGTGAGTTGAAGGTAACGAGCACTCTCACCAGGAAAGGTCCAACCAACCGCGCCGCCATTCCAATCTGTGCTGTTGCCTACTAGGATTGAACGTTCCAGATGGATAGCTGCATCCTCAGCGTAAATCGCTCCACCAAACAAATTGGCATGATTGTTTTCAAGTTTGCTATCGAAGATGCTCACTTGAGCCGCGACACCAGCCCTAATAGCCCCACCCGAACTCTCAGGTGCATTAGGGTCGGTCACGCCATCCCGTAATGTGAGATTATGTATCTCCAATGCTGTCGGTCCTACAATTAGTAGGGGGAAGCCAGCATTAGATGCAACGCCGGGATCACGCTTGATGATGGTTACATCGACACCTTGTCCATAAAGGCTAACAACGTGATTGACTTGTAAAGTGGCACTTAATAAATATTCACCCTCAGCTATGTCAATTCGGTTTATATCAAGATCAGCAAGCGCGGCTATCAACCCTGCCACGTCGGAAACAGAAGCAGAACCTCCTTGTGCAGCTACCCGCAAGATAGAAGGCTTAATCGACAATCCAACGATGAGGCACAGTCCCCAGAGAATGAAGCGAACGCGCATCGCAGCCCCCTACAGTATCATGAAGGTCTTTATCAACACTATAACAGAACTGGGGGGGGGCGCTGTCAATACGGCGTAGGGCAAACGGTGGGTTCTTGTACAAGTCACATCAGAATCACACTCAGCAGTGCTGTAGCTCTATAGAAGGATACCTCTATTAGATCAATAATTGCGCTATTCAGGGAAAATATCGCGCACCTTCAGCGTGAAGCCCGGCAGCACCTCTCCGCCGTCGAGGATGTCTTCTTCGCCGAAGGGCAAACTCATGATGGCGCCTTTTTCACCCATTGTCATGACGTAAACAAGATGTTCTTCCGCGTAGACTGCCCACACGAAGCGTGTGCCAGCGTTGAGGTATTCTCGCGCTTTCTTGAATATATCTTCATCTTCTGAGACGACTTCCACCGCCAGATCGGGCGCAAGTTCAAACGTCTTCGGCAGATTTGGCAGCCGCCGCTTTGAAATAAAACCTATATCGGGTTGGCGTGCGCCTTTAGGGGCTAACTTGAAACCGCCATCTGCCCCTGTGACATATCCTAAATCTCGTGGAATAACAAACGCATTGAAGAAATAACCAATACGCATTGCCGTGACAGTATTGAGCGGAGTTGACGATGCCATTTCAACGATGACTCCATCTTCCAGTTCGAGCCGCCGCCCCTCATTCTCTGGCAACTGCGCGATTTCCCAAAACTCTTCAAAGGTGTACAGTTTATCTCGTGCAACCATCGTTTAGCTCTCCCATTGTCTCCTTCATTATTATACGGAGAATTTGCCGCAAAAAAACAGCGCAGGGTGATACCTTGCGCTGCGTGGTTTACAAATAAATTAAAGCGATGAGCGTTTAATAGCGGTCGCGTCTGCCCCCGCCGCTGCTGCCGCCGCGATTATCACGGCGATCACTGCCGCCATAACCGCCGCTGCTGCCGCCGTAGCCGCCGCTGGGACGTTCTTCGCGCGGGCGGGCTTCGTTGACCGTCAGGGTACGGTTGTCTATCGCTGTGCCGTTAAAGCGCTTGATCGCTGCCTGTGCGGCGTCTTCCGTTGCCATCTCGACAAAGCCGAAGCCCTTCGAGCGCCCCGTTTCGCGGTCCGTGATGATGGTGACCTCTACCACGTCACCCACTTCTGAAAACAGCTCATTCAGTTGTTC
>CALMZT010000578.1 GCA_937870805.1 uncultured Chloroflexota bacterium | reverse complement strand
GCTTCTGGATTACGCCCGCGCGCTGCTGGATTATCACGCGCGCAGCACAAGTGAAAGCGAACTCGACATCCAAGCTGCACTTAACGAACTTGACGACGTGCTGCGCGACTCGCGTTTCCAATATGCGGTGCCAACCCCCATTCCACCGGAGATGCTGCCCAATTCCGCCGCGCCTGAGATCGACCCTTTCTTGTCACCCGAACTCAGTCAGGTGATTTTGATCGTTGTCGGTGTGCTGGCGGTGTTCGCAACGCTGGCATATTTCGCGCGCGGCTTGCGGGTGCAGCCCACCGCTATCGAACCTCTCAGCGCAGGCGATGACCCGACGACTTCTACACAAGCGCAAGCCCTCGCGCAGCAATCAGAAGAATCACAGGATTACCGCGCGGCGATCCGCTACTTGTATCTGGCGAGTCTGCTGCTCTTGGATGAACGCGGTGTGCTGCGTTATGACGCGGCATTGACCAACCGCGAACTGCTGCGACAGGTAAAAAATAAGGAGTCGCTGTATGAGCTTCTGCGCGGTGTCGTGCAGACGTTTGACCGCGTGTGGTACGGTTTCGCGCCTGTTGACGCAACCCTCTACGGCGAATTCCGCCAGCATGTCGAGCAATTGCGACGGCTGGCAGCGTCATGAAGTGGCTGAATAACGATGCGCGTTTGCTGTTCGGCGCGCTGGTTGCTATCACGCTGCTGAGCGTGCTCACGGTGGCAATCCGCCCTGCGCCGCCCGCGCCTGCGTTGAGCATCCGTTCAGCCGAAGCAGAAGGCGCAATGGCATTATCCCTGTGGCTGGAAAACAGCGGCTACCGTGTACGCGAAGCCCTCAACTTCCCCGACGATTTGAATGGACTTGACGCGCTGTTTGTACTTGCACCCATCCTGCCTTATGAAGACGCCGAACGCCGCGCGATTTACAACTGGCTGCGTCAGGGCAATACGCTGATCGTCGCGGGCAATCCCTTCATCGTCAACACCCTGCTCACCGAAGATTTCAGCCTGCGCCCCAATCTGCCGCTGTATCCTGAACATCTCATGCCTACTGCCCCGACGCTGCGCACGCCACCTTTTGAGCCGCTGCCTGCACAGGTCGTCTATGTCATCGAAACCACGCGCGAAGACGCAGCGATACATCTCACGGCGAATGGCTTTCCCGCATTGGCATCCTACAATGAGTCGCAGGGTACGTTCTGGTTGTCTGGCAGCATCCTTCCCTTCACCAATCAGGGCTTGCGCGAACCTGCCCATGCGCGCCTGATTTTGAATATGCTGGCGGGCTTGCCGCGCGGCGCAGTCATCGGCTTTGACGAGGCACATCACGGTTTAAGCCACTCATCGCGCACAGTGTTTAACTGGCTGGTGACAACTACGCCAGGATGGGGTGTGCTGTCGGGTTTTGTGCTGACATTTGTGTATCTGGCAATGAGAGGGCGGCGTTTCGGACGCGCTGTGCCGCTGCCTGACGAACGTTTGCGCCGCGAACCTGTAGAATACATTCAGGCGATGGCGAATCTGTTTCGGCGTTCTGGTCAGCGCGGCGACGTGCTGAAACATTATGGGCAGCAGTTCCACCGTAAACTCTCGGAACGTTTCGGCGTTGACCCGCGCCTTGATGACATCGAACTCGTGAAAACCGTGATCTATCACGAGCCATCGATTGATGAAGCTGCGCTGCGCGACTTGCTGACACGACTGGCGCAAAAGAACGTCAGCGAAGCAGAATTACTAAACATCGTGTGTGCTGTTGACACGTTCTTGAGTTCACTTTGATTCGCCAATTAAATCTTTTCTCGGTGTACTCGGCGTCTCGGTGGTTAAATATTTCTTTCAATCTTCTCTTTTCTTATCTTGGCGAACTTGGCGACTTGGCGGTTGGATATATTTTCGGAGTAGATCATCTTGAACGAGCCTTTTGAAGTTTTACAACAAATCGCGGCGCAGATGCGGCAGAACGCGGCGCGCGTCCTCGTCGGGCAGGAAGAAGCGATTGAGCTTTTAATTGTCGCGCTATTGTCGCGCGGGCACGTGCTGCTCGAAGGCGTCCCCGGCACGGCAAAAACGCTGATGGCAAAAACACTGGCGCATCTGGTTCAAGCCGAATACCGCCGTATCCATTTCACGCCC
>CALMZT010000577.1 GCA_937870805.1 uncultured Chloroflexota bacterium | reverse complement strand
CTAATGAAAATGCTCTCAATAGGTTGCTGTTTCCAAGTCACTATTCATCATATTTCTTGCCAAAGGTAGTTACATTCGACGCGACGATTTCGCGGTTCGTCTTCTTAGTTTATAGATCATTGTCTGATAGGAGCATATTGTGAAAGCAATTCGTTTACATGGGGCGCGCGATCTGCGCCTTGAAGAGTTACCGGAACATCCTGCACCGAACGCTGGCGAGGCGCTGATTCAAGTCAGGGCAGTGGGTATTTGTGGCTCGGATTTGCATATGTATCAGGATGGGCGTATTGGCGATACAGCGTTTACAAGTCCACTGATTATCGGACATGAGTTCATGGGCGAAGTGATCGCTGTTGGGAATGACGCGCGCGATGGCAATCAACAGCCGTTACAGCCTGGACAGCGCGTAGCCGTTGACCCACAGACGCCGTGCTACCACTGCGAGGCGTGTGAACAGGGACATCCGAATTTGTGCCTGAATCACACGTTTGCGGGCGTGTTCCCGGACAACGGCGCGCTGCAAGAGCGTATGATCGTGCGCGCGCGCAACTGCTTCCCCCTGCCAGACAGCATCAGTGACGCGGGCGGTGCGCTGTTGGAGCCGCTGGGGATTGCGCTGCATTCGCTGAACCTGAGCAAAGTGGGCTTGGCACATAGCGCGGCGGTCATCGGCTGCGGTCCGGTGGGGCTGCTGATTATTCGGCTGCTGAAGCTGGCGGGCGCATCACCGATTTATGCGTTCGATTGTTTCCCCTGGCGCGTGGAAAAGGCGCTGGAACTCGGCGCAGATCAGGCGTGGGTGGTGGGCGAACACGACGCTGTGAAACAGGTCATGGATGCGACAGGTGGGCGCGGCGTGGATGTTGCCTTTGAGGCGGCGTGGGCAGATAAAACCGTGCAGCAGGCGGCAGACATGGCGCGCTATGGCGGGCGGGTGATTCTGGTGGGCATCCCCGGCGACGACAATTTGCAGTTACAGCATTCGACAGCGCGGCGCAAGGGGCTGACGCTGAAGCTGGTGCGGCGCATGAAGCACACTTACGCGCGCACAATTCACATGGCAGCGAAGGGCATGGTCGATTTAGATGCGCTGGTGTCGCACACGGTTTCGCTTGATGAGACAGCGGCGGCATTTGAGCGCAATATCGCCTATGAGCCGGGCGTGCAGAAGATGGTCGTGAAGATGTAGAGATGAGCAAGCCGAGTTGTAAGCTCATTTTTTGCCGATGGCTTGCGCGCTCTCTAGCCAGGACTCGGCGTGCGGCGCAAGGTCACTCAACTGCGCCTCAAACCCTGCGCGCGGCGCGTGCAATACGTGCGGCTGCGCCAGCCAGCGCAACATAACGCGCCCCGCGCTTGCCATCATCATGCGCTGCGCCGCCCATCGTTCGCCGTAATCCTGCGCCAGCACGGCATCGACAATCTGCCACGCTGTCTCGACGCCGAATAACTGCTGAATATCAGGGGCGGCGAGGATGCGGAGGGCTTCGGTGAGGAGGTGGGGGACGAGCACGCTGAGATGCTGATGCGCTGACGCACGCAGCAGATTTTGGCGTAATTCGATGCCGGCGAGGCGGCAGAAACTGGTGCTTGCACGGTTGCGGGGCGGGGAAGCGAAGCTCACGAAGCGGCGAAACAGGCGGCGGAAGTCACGGTTGACCTGTGCGTCATGGGCAGCAACGCCGAATATGCGCGCATAGGCTTGCCAGCGATCATGGCGCGTGTAACGCAGCGTTTCGCGCAGATCGAATTGGGAGAGGGCAAAATTACCGCTGCCCGCTGACGGTTGCAGTGTGGCGTTGTGCAGTTGGGTTTGCAGCTTTTGCAGCGCCTTGAATACCCCTGCTGCCTCATGCTGATACAAAGCGTACAGGTCGGCGACGGCAAGCAAACGTTCCGACAGCACTGTTTCGTCGTCGGGCATTTCCATTTCGAGGAGGGTATCCAGGCTGATACTAATCATCTGCGGCTCATTGGAGTCTGACATAACAAGCTCCCTGTGACGGCGTTCCACGAGTGCGTGGCGTTCCACGAGTGCGTGTAGTATGGCACTGACCGCCTGGACGATGGTTGCGGCGAACTGCGGCTCTTCCAGCCAATCGGCGCTCAGTGTATCCACGAAAACGGTGTTATTCAAATTCATCGAAAACCTGGCATTCCTCCCCGTCGCTTCGCTTAGGCTCAAGCAGGGGGTATCCTGCCAGGTTTTTGATGACGGTGGTGCGGAACGCAATTTCCAGAAGGATAGCGAATGTTGTATTTCCAAAAAATATTTGTTGTAAATCGGGCATCAGGAATCCCTTCACGCAAAAAGCTGACACTCATGCTGCGCAGCGTGCCATTTTACTTAACTGACGTTACGCACCCGTTCGCTATTGTGGACGCTGGCAGTTCTGCCAGCTATGCGCGTTGGAAACCCGTGATGCGCTTTAACTATTTGAGGGGTGTGCATTATTCTCTAATTTGTCTGTGAAAAGGGATTTTACCCCTATCCCCAGCCCTTCCCCCGTCGCTGCGCTTAGGGAGAAAGGGAGCAAGCCAAAAACGGCTGCCTTGAAGCCCTGCTATGCACCCCCCTCAACTATTTAATAGGGCGTAGGGGGAATTGTAGGGGCAGACCAATGTGTCTGCCCTGTATTGGGCGCTCCGTCTTTAATTGCAGGACTTGCGCTTTCAACAGCCATCTGTACCTGAACAAGGGGTTTAAACCCCTTGTTCGATAGGTCACGAGCGAAAGTCC
>CALMZT010000576.1 GCA_937870805.1 uncultured Chloroflexota bacterium | reverse complement strand
GCTTCTCCGAATTCACCATGTACGTTATCCGAGCGATATTCACCCATATCGAAATCAGCAAAAGAGCAGCGTAAAATCTCTTTACGCAATACACGCATAAAAATCGCTTCACTATTCATATCAACATAAGGTGGTGGTGGGGCATCACCTGTCATGCTTTCTGGACGATAATAATAATAATCATCGTGGCTACGACCACGACAAAATGTCACTGCCAGCGATACTCCTGCATTACGACGACCAGCACGACCTACACGCTGTTGATAATTGAATCGGCGTGGTGGCATATTTGCCATCTGCACCGCAAGAAGGCTGCCAATATCGACGCCTGCTTCCATGGTCGTTGTAACGCTGAGAAGATCAATTCCCTTCACCTTTGCGATTTCATCCCCAATAAAGATTTCTTGAAAGTGGCGTTGCCGCTCTGGACGATCATCTTTATCCGTTTGTCCGGTAAGCTCCTCAGCGTTCATTCTAAATGGTTCACCAGATTCACTGGATAGGTATGTATAGTAATCATAATCTGGACGAGTCTCACCCTCAATAAGATTTACGCAGCAATCTGGACAGGCGTTTAATCCTTGTTGAAGATAAAACGCATTGCACTTAGGACAGCGAAATCCATCGCGTTGACCATTTGCGTTCAAAGCGGGAGGGGGCACGATGTAGAGCTGACGTGGATCAAGAGACAAACCGCTGCGTCCTGTAACAGCAACTTGATTACTCAGTAATTCCCGTTGAATATCTGCCGACTCAATAACAATATGTTTGAGGAAATCGCCTACAGGCTTAGGCATAGTATCACGATCACCAGGAACAAAATGATCTGCGTAACTATGGCGACGGCGTGAGCCGAGCTGACGAATGACCAGATTAGTTGCTAACCGAATACGATCATCTGTGGGGCGAGTGGTGGCGTAAGTTACCCAACCCTGTCCTAAACCTTCCAAAGATCGCGCCATATGTGGGAATAGTGCGTACATCACTTCTCCCATTAGCGAGGCATGGATACGCTCAATCAAACGTTCCTGAGCAGGTAAAAGGGGGACTTTGTTGACGATAGGATCATTGTTCCATTGGTAACAATCGTACCAAGGGTATTCACGCTCATCGAAATAACGCATGACATCGTGTGTTGTACCCCCTGGATTGATACCCAATCCAAGTAATTGACGTGCTATGATGTTGATGAGACGAGGTAATGATGTTGCCCCACCATAATTAGTGAGCAAATTAATCCATTGCTGATATACACCCTGATTTACTGGTGGACGATTATTCATCCATCTGGTTGCTTCTGCGTCAAGCTCATCATGGGTGCTGACGAAATATTGCATTCGAGTATGATCTTCTATTTGTTCAGGCTGATTCACGGCTTCATAAAGTTTGTGGTTTATTCCCTTGAGCATTTCCAGTGCAGTATTTTTCGGCTCAGAAAGACGAATGTAGCCAACAAGATTATCCCAATAACGCTCTAAAGCCTGAATCAATGCCATACGCAGTACATCACGATAGTGGTCACGTTCCATTCCTGCGGCGAGTTTAGCTGCATCCTGTCGGCTGTCGGAGAAAATAACCAGCTTGCGGGTCGCATCATGTTCAGTTGGTTGTGGCATCTCGCGGAGTAACCCTGCTGCCAAAACCTGACAGGCTTTCTGAAAGCCTGTACGATGGTTTCGCAGTGGTGATTTATTCTTTTTCTTATACCGATAATCAGCATCACAACAGGCACAATTCGCCGGAAGTTCAGACTCTATAGCCCCATTCCCTGTTACTGTATATATGTAGCAAGGGATTTCGTTCTCACCGATATTTGTTGCATTGACGCGAACACTCCCTGTTACTGTATCCATTGCTGCTTTTGTCCAACGCGCTGGTTGTCTAATGTCGGGTGTGTTCCAATCCTTTGTCTGGGGTTGTGTTTTACGCCAATCCACCGGCCAGATTAGAGCATACTGACCATGATTTCTACTGGTAGTTGCACGCTCAGGCATTCCCTCAAGGTCGGGTTCATCCGCCGTCAGAATCATTGGCGCAGAAGTAATATGACCATTTCTATCTTTTGGGAAATGTTTGAAGCCACCCAGATAAACTTCACCGCAGACTTCGCACACAATCATATCGAGGACCCGTGAACCACAAGAACACGTTAAGCGATGGTTAGCATAAATCGCGCCGATACTGGGTTGGTCTTGAGTGCGCCGCAGGTGATCACAGTTAATGTCGGTACAATCTGGATTGCTACACGCCCATAAATTGAGCAGGTTATGAAAGAAAAGGTGACCACGTACGGGCTGAGGGGAGCGTTTTGTCTCTTCTTGCTTAGACAATCCCAGCGCCAGCAGTAAACCACGCATGGTGTCGGAAATGCTATCACCTGCACCACCAAATAGGATTTCATCGAGGTGAGGAACTTGTATAGCACGAACACTGCCATGTCTCGATTGTGCGGCATCTCGAATAGCCTCAGCAACATCAATTTCTGCTAATGCTTCACCAAGCCTCATTTCTGCGCTTAGATGTTTTCGAGGGGTGCGCTCTAGTTGCTGTGCAAGTTGTGACATGGCTCGCTGAACAACTTCGCTATTAGGATCAATCGGTAGCATTGGGTCAATTGGATTGGGCTGTGCCTGCTTTACGAAATTCGAGAAATGCCGAGCATAAACGCTGAGATTAAAACGAGCATTACCTTTAGGGGCAACTTGTGTACCACTGATAAAGCTGGATCTCGAGAAATCACGTCCAAAGAATTGACGCAGAAATTGCTTACTTTTATCTGACTGGTCCAGACTAGCCGTGGTTGTAAGGATGCGTAACTGACGTGAATTCGGGTCTAAACCAAGACGATCCAGAACAAGGCGCAGAATATATGCTACTTCAGTACCCGGTGTTCCCCGATATGCGTGTAACTCATCCACGATAAGATGGAAGATATGTAGAGGATTTTCTGTATCTCGATATGGATCTAATTCCAACCAACGGCGTGTGTCATCGAAAATGGATGATTCTATGGAACGCATTAACATAATGTTGAGCATAGAGTAATTGGTGATGAGAATATCGGGCGGGGTATCCTGCATATCCCACCGAGACCACATTTCACCTCCATCTGGATTGGCAAAACACCATTGGGCATCTTCACCGTCTCTACCGCTTTTCATAATTTGCTGATATGAATCTTCCATATCCTTTAGTTCGTCACGTAAACGCTTGGTACTCTCAGGGGTTTCTGCACCTGATATTGGAGTCAATCCAGTGTAACGTCCAAATGTAATGCGATTCCCATCCCGGTTTGTATCCAACCAGCTTCGAATAAGATCATTATCAAGGGTTGCACGTAAGCGACGTAGTTGATCCTCTACAAGTGCATTCAAGGGGTAGAGAATTAGCGCACGCAGCGCTGTTGGTCGGTTGATGTGTTCCCATTGTGAGGTACGATCTGTACCATGTTTCCACCATTTACGCTGTTTGTTGGGTTTGTTGGCTGCTTCCCAAGTAGCTGACTCACGGGCAAGGTGTGCCAATAATGGCAGTAAAAACGTTTCTGTTTTACCTGAACCAGTCCCGGTTGTAACAACAATATCCTTACCATACTTTATGGCATCTATAAGGGATTGTTTTTGATGTTCGTAGAGAGGGCGATCCGATGGGAATAACCCTTTCGCCAGTTCTGCCAGATCGCCATAACCCTCATCAAGCTTAGCCAATTCAGATGCAACTTGATTTAGAGTAGTTCCATCTGTGGGATAAACAGGCACAGTCTCCAGCAAGGGCGGTTGACTAAGAATAGTTGATTGGCTAAGTAAATCCCGACGTTCTTCTGATAGAGCTTGATTACGTAGAGGAAAAGCACTTTCAATATACATACGATAAATGCGTTCGAGACGCTGATAAGAACCCACGACATCATGCATAACTAAATTCCTCTGTATTCAATGAATTCTGCTTCTAACTTGTTTGCCACCATATGAGCTAGAGTTTCGGAGATATTCCCGAAAATAATCTGATCATGTCTATAAACCGGTAATCGACCCGACGCTAATACTAATGAGCGCTCGTATAAGTCAGGCAGACGCTGGTCTTTTGCAATGCTCAGTGTCTTCAAATGTTCATCGTAATGAAACTCACAGGTTTCTCCAGTGCGTCGGAGCATCAAATAGCGTAACCCATACCAATCTGCCTTGTGCCACCTATCCTTTTCAGCATTATAGAACAACGTGAGTTGTGGATGTTCAAACCGTGTGGAAATATGAGTTAGCCGATACAGTCCAGTTACTTTAGGCAGCTCAATGGGGTAAAAGCCATTGTTCATCCACTGCTCGAAGGTATAGTTACCCTTGACAAGCGAAAGTGCTGGCAAAGAAACTTCCCATGAAGCTAGGTCTGGCAGGGTGCTGGCAATTCGCATATCGGCTCGACCTGCCAGATACAATGAATAGTGTTGCTGTGTATAACTTTTAACGAAGCTCTCGGCTTCATCTTGACTTGTAAACATGATACGTACAACTTCAGGTGCATTGCCGTAAGGATGAGGGTCAGATTCAACCTGAGCTACTTGTTGAAGTGCTTGAATAAGCTGTGGTGAACGCTGTCCCGCGAGGAATGCACAATACTGCCCCTCGTTGGATGGCATTTCAACAATGCATGAAGGGGTGATAAACCAATTTTGCCCCTCATTGGTTAACTCAAGATGTCCAAGTGAACGTAAGCGACGAACAATGCGTTTTGCGTACTCTCCCTTTGGATCTAAACCCAGCTCTTGGCAAGCGGCGCGGAATTGCTGCCATGTTCCACGACCATATGCCGAAAGCCAATATAGTAACTCATTGTAAGCAGGGTTAATTTCGGCAGTCTGTGTCCCAATGGACTCGACACCGGTATAACTAAATGGATCAGATGGCTCTAGTTTGTCGAGTTTGAGCATTTTGATCTGGCGCAGATTATGTATTTCTAATTCTTTTTCACCCGGCACCATTCGTTTAACGTCATCGAAATAAACATACATCTGGTGGTCACTGAGGTGAAGTCGTTGGAGCATACCATAAAATTCATTGTAGATTTCTTGGGGTATAATCCCTTTCTCTTCGCTTGCTACCCCGACAAAAACATAGAATTGTCCTCTTTTTTTACCTGTACCTTTTTCATAACAGAAACGAACCACAAAATCGCCAAGCCGATGTTCTCGAACTGCTTGTGCTAACCTTAGGAGAATGTCATGAGGAGAACCAACCGTGTTGAATGCGATATACCATCTTTCCATAGCTACTTATCCCTCACCATTGCCCCGTAGATTGACAGGTTAAATTCATCCGCAGTTTGAATAAAATCCAGAGAGCGTGGAGCTATATCGGACCAGTTCAGTATGCGAACAATTTTCTCGTCAGATTGCCCACTCTGTTCAATGACAACCCTATAGTTTCCGGCTTGTCTCCATGGAACATCAATAAGCTGACCAGGTTCAATTGTGGCGGTATAGATAGGTGCTTCATCTTCATCAAAAACGGTTAGGTCTGCATTCGGTAAGAACGATGCCAGACTGAGTTTAGGTTCATATCCCACAAACCAGCCATGTCCACGTGGCGCACGTAAACCACCAACAAAATTGGTACTAAATGTTGTTCGCGGTTGCAATGTCAATCGCAAAGCCTCGTTACCCAAATTGAGACTCATCCATGCCTGAGGTTCCGACTGGACAGTCATCCCACGATACTCATGCCAACTATCAAATACTGGAACTATGGTTTGCCAAGCGAGCAGTCCTTCATCCCTAAGTTTAGTCAAGTCCTCTTGAACCTCTTGATGCACAAGAAGTATGAATTCCGTCCCTAGCTCAATCCCTTTATCCCAACTTGCGTACACACCTGACTCAGGTGTGTCAGGATCAAGGGTTAACACCCAAAAATCACGCGCCGGTAAAAACAGGAATTTGATAGCAGAGTTTGGAGAAACAATGGGAACTTTGAGACCGTTGGTTAGCTGTTCTTCGCCGAGACTCCATAGTGGCAGATACCAACCCGGACGATCTTCAGTTAGTGTATAACTTTCGCTAGCATAT
>CALMZT010000575.1 GCA_937870805.1 uncultured Chloroflexota bacterium | reverse complement strand
CAAGCAAGGGAAGTCGTATATTGATCAGGAATTTCAATCACTGAAATCTCGTCACTTGCCTTATCCCAGATCGCTACATATGACTCAAAATTCACATATGCCAGTTTATTCCCGTCGGGACTCCAAGCAACATCGGTTAAAGGTACGGTGTCCTCGAACACAGCGATCATCTCACTTTGTTCATTAAAGACTTCCACTCTGTTTTGAGGATAATACCCTACAGCAATCTCTCCACTTATGCTCCAGTCAATCTCATGAATCTGTTGATATTCTGAGGCTTGCGCCGATACAACAGCTTGCGTAAAGGCTAATATCAGCATCACTATCGAGAGCATCAAAAAGATTTTCTGCATTTTATTCTCCGCCAATTTGAGCACTATAACCTTCACTGCCCACCTGTGCAATTTTAATTTGATTTTCAGAACAAATGTTCCAAAATCCACTAACTTATGGTAAAATCAAAGGATGATGTTGACGGTTTAAAGGAAATTCAATGTTAATGCCTTCCCTGTTATCTCCCTGTTCTGCGCACTTACATTTAACCTTCGTGTTTGAATCATGTTTCAATTTCCAACACACACCTTCAACGCTTCTTATGTCTGCTCCACAAAACACAAACTTAAGCGAAAAAATCCTGTTAATACAGGCTAAAATTTGAGTCACATTTACATTAACTCATCACTCATCACTCGTTACTCATCACTTTCACTCTCCCCCCGTTGTCAGTAGCACGATGTCCAGCGCCAGCTTCGGGAAGTAGCTCGTGTTCCACAGCCCGAAGTGGTACGCCGCTGAGTCAGGGCAGGGCGTTTGGTCGTCTGGTGGCGTGCAGGTGACGCTCAGCGGGGTATCGAACGCCGTGTAGATCATCCAGCCCGCGAGTCCGTTGGTGCGCGTGGCTTGCAGCGCCAGTTGCAACGCCGTGCGCTGCGTCTGCTCATCCAGCGTGTACGTACTGTAACCGATGCCTGACAGCAGCACAGGCTTATCGGTGGAGTCCATCACGTTCGCCATGCGCTGCCGCAAGTCGGCGATGTTGCCGTAATGCTGGAAGCTGATGAAGTCCACCAGCGAAGCCGTTGCCTCGCTGTCACGCTCCCAAGTCGCTGTAATGAGGTGATTGGGGTCGATCTGGCGCACCAGCAGTGCCGTATCCGCCAGCCACGCCAGCACCGTATCGCGTGCGAACACGCCGCTAAACCCATCCACACCTAAGTAATCGAAGTCACCGCCCTCGCGCAAGTCCCACGCCATGATCGCGGGTTCGTCGCGGTAACGGTTGACGATGTACTCAATCTGCTCGACGGTGTGGCGCGGGCTGCTGTACAGTGGGTAGGTCGTCAGGTCGGGCGAGTCGTTGAGTGTGACGATGAGCTTCATGCTGCGCGCGGCAGCTTCACGGATGAACAGGTCAAGCCGCAGGAAGGCGTCGGCTAATGGCACTGCACCGTTGCCAATGCACGTAAACATGCCGCCGTGCCACAGGAAGATGCGCAGCGTGTTGATGCCCGCCGCGCGCATCAAGTCCAGTTCTCCGGCGACGGTTTCAACGTCCATTGCTGTCAGGAACTGGATACCGGGGTAATCGCGCGGATAGTAGACGATGCCGTGTATGGGATACGTCGTGCCGTCCAGCGAGAAGCGGCGCTCATTGATCTGTACGAAGCTGCCCTCGGTAGGTGTGTACTCAGGCATCGCAGCGAACAGGTCTGTGACTTGCTGCGGCTCACAGCGCGGCGGTGGCTGTGGTGTGACAATGCCCAGCCACGCCAAACGCCCGATGGCTTCCCTGCCCGCCGCGTTATACAGCAGCGCGTTCTGGTAGGCGGCGATAGCGTCTTCCCGCTGCCCGCGCTGTTCGAGTGCTGTGCCGTAGGCGATGTACGCCGTGTACAGGCGGTTGTCAATCGCAATGCCATCGTCACACAAGGCATTGAGCGCACGCAAGTTTTGCAGCGCGCGGATGGTCAAACCCCAATCATTCGCCCAGTTCGCGTCAACGGACTCGCACAGTGCAACCGCGTCCTGTGAGTCGAGCGTAGGAACTGCGGTCACAGCTTGTAAGCCGCTGCGGTTGGGCAGTTCTGGCGCGCAGGCGGCAAAGAGGAGAAGGAGGATGAACCACCAAGCCGCCCCGATAGACTTATTCTCTGTATTCTTGTGGCTCATGATGTTTAAGCCGACTGGGCGACGCTGAGGACGACGCCTTGCATATCGGTGTTCAGCAGCCATGTGCGCGCCTTGACACCGGAATTCTGGAACGCGGTTTGCATCGCTTCTGCGATTTGTTTGTGATTCTTTTCTGCGAAGGCGATGAGCGCTGGACCGTCGCCGCTGAGGGTGATGGCTTGCGCACCGCTGCGTCGTGCCATCTCCACTACGTGCCCATAGCCAGGGATGTGAGGACGCAACAGCGGCGCGCGTAACTGGTCATCCAGCACGTTTGCCAGCAGCTTGAGGTCGCCGCCGCGCAGCGCTTCGACCAGCAGCGGCATTTTGCTGAGGTTTGCCAGCGCATCTGAAAGAGGCACACGTTCCGGTGAAGCACGGCGCGCATTTTCGGCGTAGCTCTCGATTTCGGGCACAACGGCGATGAGCGTCAGGGGCGCAATCGGCAGCGCTCGATGAGTGATTATGCCGTCGTTGAGCGTGCTTGCGGTTAAGCCGCCGAGCATCGCTGTCACCACAGCGTCGGCGCGTTTGACGGCTTGTACGGCAAGGTCGAGCGTTTGTTCGCGCGAGAACGGATTGCCGAGCAGATTGTTGGCGGCAATGATGCCCGCGAGGAGGAATGCTGTTTCTGCGCCGAGTCCGCAGGCAGGCGGGATTTTGCTATCGACTTTGATCGTCATGCCCAGCGGTGCGCGCTCTACCTGCTGAAAGACGCGAATCATGCCCAACACGACGGGATGACGCAAGCCGATGCTGTAGCGTCCCGCGCCTTCGCCTTCGGTTTCGACAATTAACTGCTCATCGCTGCGCTCACGGATTTCGACGGTGGCACGCAAACTCAGCGCGAGTCCGAGGCTGTTTAGCCCCGGTCCGAGGTTGGTGATGGTGGCAGGAAGCGAGATTTTTACTTTGCGCATGAGTTAGCTTTTAGCGGTTAGCAGTTAGCGATTAGCTTAGAATAATGTATAGACACCCCAAGGCTCAACGGGCTGTTGCCCCAAAAGAATAATGCCACCGACAATCAGCATTACAGCAATCACTGTGAGAATAAACAATTTATATCGGCTGATGAAAGTCAAAACACTCATCTGTTATATCTTTGACTTGTTTAATGTTGTTATCAGCGGTAATCACCCTAAAGAGCTAACTGCTAATTGCACATCGCTATCCACTACAATCGCACCGTCGGCAGTACCAGCGTGAAAGTGCTGCCTAGTCCTAAGTTGCTAGCTGCCCACATATCGCCGCCGTGACGCTGGATGATCGTCTTGGCGATGGTCAAGCCTAAGCCGCCGCCGGGCGTATCACGCACGCGCTCGTCACGCGAACGGTACATGCGATCAAACACCTTGTCCAGTTCGTCATCCGCGATGCCAATGCCGCGATCTCCGACGCTGCAATACACGTCGTTGTCGTCACCCCATGCGTGAATAGCGACGGTAGATTCAGGGTCAGAGTAGATAATCGCGTTGTGCAGCAGGTTATAAATGACGATTTGCAGGCGCTCCGGGTCGCCCATGATGACGGGCAGCGGCGTTTGCACGGAGATCGCAATCGTAATGTGCCGTTCCAATGCCAGCGTGCCAATCTGGTTCACGGCTTTGTCGATGACGGTAGACATCTGCGTAGGACGGTGCGCCAGCGGCATTCCGGCTTCAATCCACGCCAGATCGACCAGCGAACCGATCACGTCATACAGCTTGTTGGTCGTTTGGCGCAGGCGCATCAGGAACTTACGCTGCTCGTCGTTGAGGTCGCCGTACTTGCCGACGAGTTCGCCAAAGCCGATGATGGCGGAAATAGGATTGCGCAGATCGTGCGTCATACGCTGCGTGAGCGATTCGCGGCGCGATTCAAGTTCACGCTTTTCGGTGACATCCTGTATCACCACAACCCGTTCGCCGCTGGTGAGCGTGCGCCCGACGCCGACAGCGATACGGCGTTTGGGCAGGCGAATGTCGAGTGTTTGCTCCCCTTCGCGCATAAACAGGTTAACGAGCGCGGGATTTTGCGAGAGCGCTTCTTCGGGCGTTTTGCCGAGCAACTCCTCAGTATGCACCGCCAGCATCCCGGCGGCAGCAGGGTTGACCATCTCGATCAAGCCGTTGGCGTCGGTGACCATGATACCGTTATCGCTGCTGCGGAAGACAAAATCATACATCTGCGACAGCGACGATTCATGCGTCATCTGTATCGTCTGGGTGATTGAATCGGGGAACTTTCGACGCTTGCGGGTGGTTTTCTCTGGATCAGTCATCGCCAACGTTATTCCATCTCGACTTCGATTTTAATCGGTGTGACAGGCTGCGTCGCGTCATTGGCGGGCGCAGGCGGTTCAGTGTCGCGGATCATGGGCATGGGTTCGGTGGGGATGTCAGGCGTCGGGTCAATCACTTCCTGCCAGGGCGCATCAGCAGGCAAATCTACGACGTGCCCCGATGGGAACTCGATGCGTGTGCCTTTTTTGCCGCGCCGCACTGTGACGCCATGCTGTGTAAGCGTGACCGTTGTGCCCCACGCATACTTGCCACCCGTCCACAAGTTTCTGCTCGAATGCACCTGTATCCCCAGCACGCGCAGCAGCAAATGCAGCGGCACAATACCTGCGATATGCCCGCGTTCGCCTAAGCCTTGCGGCTCATCACTGTGATAAAACTCAGAAAAGGCTTTTTGCTCCTTCAGGACAGCGATTTGCACTTTCAGCAGGCGCTTGAGCATCTCTGTCGCTTCAGCGTGAAAGCCATATTCCAGCAGGCTTTCACCGAGCAGCGTGACCCAAAACGCCCACACACCGCCGCTGCCATTGGCGTTTGTGGGGTCGTAGCGCGGGTCTTGCGCCGAGTTCATGGTCACGCCGTTGGGACGCCAGAAGTAGTTTTCGTCTTTCAGCAGTTGGACAAGCTCTTTCGCGCGCACCTTTTTTAAGCCGCGCGATGCTAGCGGTAGCAGCGCATTAATATCCAGCGCCGTCGTGTCCATCGTTTGCACCTTGATATGATACACGCGGCTGAGACCATCGCAGCGCACGCGATCAATCTGCGAGAAAATGTTCTGGCTCGTGTACGTGCCGTAACCGGTGCGCCACGCGAAGACTTTGCTGTCAACGGATTCCGTCAGGGGGTTGCCTTGCGCGTCCACGCCGATGAGCGCCAGCTTGAACTGCGGCGATTGTCCTGCGCCGCCGATGATGTGCGCAATCAGGCGACCTGGCGGCGTAATCTGATATGCAGGGAGATGTTCCTCGTCGCCTATTGCATCGTCAATGATGGTAACGCCTGCGGTTGTCTGGTGGGTATCACGATCACGATAGACGTAGCGCGTGTCGCGCCACAGGCTTTGCAGATGCTTTTGCAGCGCCGTGAGCCGCGTGTTGATGCGCGCCTGCTCAGAGGCAATTTGCAGCAGTTTGGTCGTGCCCAGCGGGATAAGCATCTCGCGCAGATGCGAGGCTTCCGAAAGCAAGTAAATGATGAGATCGGGCGATTCGACGTAGCGAATATCTGCGCCTTGCGACCACGATTGATTGACCGCAAAGGTGGGAATATAAACGTAACCCGTTTGCCGTTCATGCTGCCATTCGGGGAAGCCATCACCATCGGCGTCAAGGTCTTTGTTAAACCAGCGCTCGAAGAACTTGAACAGCGGCGAAAACACTTCTTCTAAAAAGGTTTTATCCTGCGTGTACTCATAGAGATTCCATGCCAGCCGTGCCAGCAGCGGCGCGCACATCACCCCTTCACGCTGACCCGCGAGTCCCGGCTTGCTGTCGATGCGCCCATCGGAACTTTGCACGGTGAGATAATTGCGCAATACGCCTGTCGCTAATGTGGGGTCTATCGGCGCGATTGCCAGCGCAGCGAGATACGCTAACTGCGCCTGCTGTCCATTCCACGCACGATCAGCGTCGCCATTGAAACCGCGCGCGGGCTGGCGTGTAGCGACAAATGAAGCGAAGGGCAGGCGCGAGGTCGGCTTGAGAAAGGCTTGCACAAGCTGTTGATAAGAGGCGGCAATGGTGGCGTCGAGGTCGGCGTCGCCTGTTTCGATGGATGGAATGGCGGCTGTGCCCTGCGCGATGCGTTCAAAGTACGGCTGCCAATCTTCTTTCAGCCAGTGCAGCGCGAGTGCCAGCGAGTCACGCATGGTCAAACGCCCGGCATGGACCCAGCGCACGGAGACAGTGCCACTTGATGGAACGACTAGATTGCTGCCGATTTTGGGACTCACGCTGCCGCCAGAAGTCTCAGCCGTGCCATTTTCGAGCATCATAATGGGGTGTAAATTGCCGATTTGACCCATATAGAGCGCATTGCCGCCGTCTTGCAGTGCGACAATGCCTAGCTTTTGCTCTTGATTGTTGATGCCGACGTGCCCGAATAAATCAAGACGTAAACGAACTTCCTGCCTGTTGCGATTGCTGAGGGTGAAGCGCCCACCGACGGCGTGCGACTCCATCGTCCAATATTCTGCCAGCAGGGTAACACCGGGAAGCAGTTCAGCTTCGGCTTGGATATATGCAGGCGCAAAAGCAGTAATGATAGGTGGCTTGGCGTAAGTGAGCGTTTGATAGATCATGCGCCCTTCGTGCATCCACAGCGGCACAAGACTCGCTAACCCCGCGCGCCCACCATAGCGCGTTTGCAGCGTGAGCGCCGCTGCTTCGCCAGCGCCGGGATGCAGTTCCCATACCTGATCGTCACTGTAATCGGTGCGGCTGAAGCGCGCGTCGGCGGCAATTTGCAAGCTGTAAGGATGATCGGCGGTAAGCTGCCAGCGGCGAAGTTGAGTCACAAACCAGTCTCCGAGAATGGCGTTATCGTGATTGAAATCTAGTATAGCCCATTCTGGTGAGGCAAGGGTAGCAGGATGATGGATATTTTAGGCTTATAGGGGCGCAACATGTACGTGTTTAAAAATTTACTTGCGCTTTTGGGGTTGCCTTAACCCCTCTCTAAATCTCGTCGCTTCGCTTACACGCCAGCGGAGAGAGACTTAAAAACGCTGTGCGCTCCCGTCTTGCTCCCCCTTTCTCTGCTTGCGGGGAAAGGGGGTTGGGGGGATAGGGGTTCACGACGATCATCTTCATGTTTAAGGTGTTGCAGGCAGCGTTGCTGTAACGGTGGCGGTGGCGGTGGTTGCGTTGTTGGTGACGTACTCCCACGTCCAAGTGCCTTCATGGAAGCGAATGGGCTGGTTCATCTGGCTGTAGACGATGTGATAACCGGCTGCCGCTTCGTATAAGCCGCGTTCATTGAGTGCGCCACCCGGATGATATTCATAATTGCTGACGTAGCCGATTTCGCTGGCGATTGCCCAACCGAGCGCTTCCCGAAGCTGCGTCTGGTCGCGCCACAGCTTGCCAAAGCCGCGCACGGGTTGCAAATAGCCTGTCGGCGGCACAAGGTTGGGGTCAAATTCTGCTTCGCCGTCCTGGAAGGTGTCGTCAAAGATGAACCAGCGTCCGGCAAGTTCGCCGTTTTCGATGATGACCCAAATCTGGCGCGTTGGTTGCAGCCAGAACATGCGCCCGCCTTCAAAGACCTGTTCCGCCACCTGAATCTGGCTGAAGGTCGAAGTGGGGAAAGCGTTTAACACGGGAATGGGCGTAAACGGCGATTGGGCTGGCATCTGCGTCATGCTGGCGCCGGCATTGGGCGTTTGTGAAGTTGTTGCTTCTGCTTGCCCTGTGGCGGTGACGACGATGACATACGGCGTCTGGGTTGGGATATTTTCTGCTGGCGTTGCCGTGACAACCAATACAATCTGCGTCGGCGGTGGACCTTCGCAGGCGGTAATCAAGACAACAATAGCAAAGAGGATCACAAACAGTAACCGCATAGCATCTCCGAAACGATAGACGTTGTTCTTGTGCATTGAGTTCCAAAAACGCACAGGTTCGCCATTGTATGCGAACTACGAGGGTGTTGCAAGCCTATTGCGTTGCTTGCGTGGGTAGGGTTAGGTTAGAATTAGGGAGAGTTTCACAAGCGTTACGAAAAATTACCGTTAACTTTGAGGAGCTTATGATGAAGAATATTTTTTCAAAAGGACTGTGGTTTACGCTGTTGGTGCTGCTGTGCCTCCCAGCATTAACGGTAGTTGCTCAGGATTCTGTCAACGAAGCGGCGCTACTCCACGATACGTTTGATGATTTGTATCGCACACCGGGCAGCGCTGTGCCGATCAACACAGCGGTGATTTTGCGCTTCCGCACGGCGGTCAATGATGTGGATAGTGTGGCGCTGCGACTGTACAACACGCGCGCGCAAGCACAGGACATTGTGCCGATGACGCGCATCGCAACCACGCCCGACGGTTACGACTTATGGGAATATACGCTTAATGTAGGGGAAGGCACGACGACTTACTGGTATCGCTTCATTGTGAGCAAGGGCAGCACCAATCTTTTTTATGAAGATGATCTGCGGCGTGCCTCTGGCGAATACATGCTGGCAAACGAGGGCGGCGCGGGCGCGGTGTTTGGGAGCAGCCCGGACTACAGCTTCCAACTGGTGGTGTATGACCCTGAGTTTTATACGCCGGAATGGATGCGTAACGCCGTGATCTATCAGATTTTCCCTGATCGCTTCCGCAACGGCGATACCTCGAATGACCCCGCCGATGGCTCTGAAGTGTTCTATGGACGCCTGCCGCTGTATTTCCATGAGACGTGGAATGAGCCGATGGTCGATGGGCGTGTGGTGAATGCGCCTGATGGACAAGGCGGCTGGTGGAACAGCGACTTCTACGGCGGCGACCTGGCGGGCATTACCGAGAAGCTGGATTATCTGCAATCTCTGGGCGTGACGGCGATTTACCTCAACCCGATCTTTATGGCGCGCTCCAATCACCGTTACGACACCGCCGATTACCTGATGATCGACCCCATTCTGGGAACGATTGACGACTTCCGCACGCTGGTGAGTGAAGCACAGGCACGCGGCATCGTCCTGATTCTCGACGGCGTATTCAACCATATGTCGAGCGACAGCGTGAACTTTGACCGTTACCAGCGTTTCGATACAGTGGGCGCGTGCGAAAGTGTAGATTCTGAGTTCCGCAGTTGGTTCTACTTCGAGCCGCCGATTTCGGGCGAAGGCGCGTGCGCGGGTCCCGATGGCGACAATACGCTGAATTACGTGTCGTGGTTCGGCTTCGACAGTATTCCCAAGCTGAATGCGTTTGATCGTGCGGCACGGTCTTATTTCGTGCGCGGCGATGACAGCGTAGAACGCACATGGCTGCGTGAGGGCATTGGCGGCTGGCGCCTGGATGTAGCGGGCGACATCGACAACGGGCGCGACGCCGAT
>CALMZT010000574.1 GCA_937870805.1 uncultured Chloroflexota bacterium | reverse complement strand
TGGCCGCCGGTCCGATCATGCGACTGGTCGGCGAGCGACTGGAAGCGATGATCACGAGAATCCTCGGCGTGATCCTCGCGGCACCCCTGACGGTGGTGGTCTACGTGCTCGTGCAGCGCCTTTACGTGCATCGCAGCCGCTACGATGAATTTCGCCAGCAATTTCTCGACGCGACCAACAAGCTCGTGATGGGAAATCCGCTGGACGACAAAACCGACATCGGACCCCTCGTGAATGACAGCGCCGCCGAACGCATCGAAGCGTGGATAAACGCCGCCGTCGATCAGGGCGCGACCATCTCAGCGGGCGGCACGCGCGAAGGACGCATGTACAAGCCCACCGTGCTGGAAAATGTGGATGAGAATATGCAGGTGATGTGCGCCGAAGCCTTTGGACCGCTTGTAAATCTTATTCCGTTTGATGACTTTGAGGAAGCACTGGCTGCCGCTGATAATTCTGTGTTTGGCTTGCAGGCGGGCGTTTACACACGCAACCTCAATCACGCGATGCGCGCGGTGCAGCGTCTCAACGTCGGCGGCGTCATCATCAACGATGTGCCTACCTTCCGCATTGACCAGATGCCCTACGGCGGCATGAAAGACTCTGGCGTCGGGCGTGAAGGTCCGCGCTTCGCCATTGAGGAGATGACGAACCTCAAGATGGTGGTCATCAATACGATCTGAGTCGTCAGTAAACAGTTGTCCGTTATCATTCATCTTACGCAACCGCTTGCTGTTGTCGTCGCTGGCAGTTCAAAACTGCCAGCTATGTGCTTTGGAAACCCGTGAACGGGTTGGGCGATACGGGGGTTCAAACTCTTGAGAAGTTTATAAACCCTCAGTTTGCTCTGAGTTTTGATTTAGAGCAGTAAATTGCGTAAGGTGAGTTATCAGTAAAAGGCGCGGCGGGGGATGATGTATAAACCTTGAACAGATCGTCATCAACCTGCCCTCTTGCGTTTAGCTACCCTCGCAGAGTTCACTTGTCTGAGGCGAGTGAGGTCGTGGCGACTGCCATACGCAGGCTGGCTAGACCTTGCTCACCTGTGACGGTGAGGGATGCTTGTGGGTCACGGACGGCGGCAGCAAGCTGACGCATTCCGTCCTGGATAGCGCGCGTGTATACAACAGATTTGCCTTCGGGCGCGTAGGCTCTGGCAAGTCGGCGTCCATCGTCCAGCGTTGTGTATTCGACAGTCCTTGGCAGCAGATTTGACCATAAGGTGTCATCAACAGGCGTGAGCACCTCTATCGACGTAGGTACCCATTCGCGCAGTGTGACATAGCCTTGTTCAAACGTGAGCGTAACAGTAGTTTGCTCAGTTTGGCTGCTCTGGTCGAAGCCATGATAAAAGTGTGCCGCCGCATCGCCGTAGCGCGCGAGACATTCCACACGATCAGTCGCGCCATCGCCGTGCTGATAGGCTGCCGAGCCGAGTATTTGCCCCTCACCTCCTGCAACCCACGCGAAGGCATCGAAAAAGTGAACGCCGTGTTCAATCCAGATGCCGCCGCTGAGTGCAGGATTCCAGAACCAATGATTGGCAGGCAGCGATAACCCCGCCGCGTGGTTGGCTAAATCCATATGGCGCAGCGTACCCAGGACGCCGGAGTGCGCCAGCGACGCCGCGAACGCCCAAAACGGATTCTGGCGCATGACATAATCGACGGTGAGGCGCAGCCCTTTGGCGTTCGCTGTGTCGATCAACTTTTGGGCGTCTTCAACGGTCAGCGCTAAGGGTTTTTCGCAAAAGAGATGCTTGCCCGCGTTGAGCGCGGCGAGTCCCTGCGGCGCGTGCAGGTTCGGCGGCGTGTTGAGAGCGACGACTTCTACGTCAGCATCATTGAGCAAGCCTTCAAGATTTGGATAGGCGCGTGCGTGATATTGATCTGCCAACTGCTGCGCGCGTTCATGGTTCACGTCGGCAACGGCGGCAATCGACACTTCAGGCATTTGTGAGAAGGCTGCGAGGCAGAATTCGCCGTAAGCGCCCGCACCGACGAGACCGATTCCTACGGGTTTGGTCATTGAAAATCCTGTTATTTGTTATTCGTTGTTCGTTATTCGTAAATGCCAAAGACAAATATACGCCGCAATCTCTTAGCTTCTCTCAATGGTGTCGGTGTTCTCGGTGGTTCAATTGTCTCATGACTTTCGCTTTTACCCCTCCCTAAATCCCTCCCCACTTCGTAGAGAGGGACTTAAAAACGCGAATGTCTCTGTTTTACTCCCTCTCTCCATGCAATGGGGAGAGGGGTACATTGAACTTACAGCGAAAGTCCTGTCTCTGTTATTTTATCTCTGCGACCTTTGCGCCTTTGCGGTTCAAATTCTTCGCTTATACGGGCGAACACGTTGGTTCTCAGGCATCAAAATAACGCTTCATGGTTTCTCGCAGCGGGTTCAAAACCCGCCGCGAGACAAAATCTGGAAACCTCTCAAGAGGTTGGTGAACCCACATGCAGCGCGAGAACAACCCTTTTAAGGGTTCCAAACCACCCTTAGCCAGAGGTTTTGAACCTCTGGCGCTGGCAACCGCAGCGTTAAGGCTTATCTTG
>CALMZT010000573.1 GCA_937870805.1 uncultured Chloroflexota bacterium | reverse complement strand
GTTGTTATTGCATTGTAGCGATTCCTCTGAAAATCTCGAAGCGCCAAGTGACGTGTTTAATCGTAAGCGATAATGCCTATGAACCTTCCCCCGAGCTGACCAGATAAACGAGGGAAGATTCACATCATATGGGAATTGAAGAAACGAGCCTCGTCAGGGAGCCATCTCTGGCATATCCATCATATCTCCTTCAGGTATTTCAAGCTGCACTGCGGGCGATGAGGGCGGGTTCGCCGGCAAGCCTGAGAAGCTAATTCCATTGGGAGCAGCGCCGCTGGGAATGGTAGCGACCACGGATTTTTGCTCAATGTCAATCACTGACACAGTGTTCCCGTAAATATTTGTGATGTATGCATAGCGGCCTGAAGGATCGATCACCACACCATGCGCGCCATCACCGGTCTCCAGAGTGGATACAACTTTATAAGTGGCAACATCAACAATGGAAACCGTTGTGCTGGGTTTCTCATTTGTTCCCTGATTGGCAACCAGGACGTATTTATTATCGGGAGTCACGAAAACCTGCACAGGGCCGACCCCCACGGATACTTTGCCAACCACTGATCGTGTGGCAACTTCGACCTTGCCGAGCGCATTCTCACCGTTAAGCGAGAAATAAACATACTTGCCATCTGGCGAAAACCCGACCTGTACAGGTGCCTGGCCAACTTCGATATCAGCCACTATCGTATTGGTCTGCGTGTCTATTACGCTTACGGTATTGGATTTTATGTTTGCGACATACACCCACCGCCCGTCGGGGCTTGGACGCTGGCCATGTGGAGATTCTCCAACGGGAATAGTTGCTGTGGCAGTCATTGAGTCCACATCAATCACGGTGACCGAATTATCTGCTCCGTTGGTCGCGTAAGCTGTTTTGCCATCGGGCGAAACGGTAATGTGGGCGGGCTCCATACCGGTTTGAACAACGCCATGAACCTTATAGGTATTGGCATCGATCATCACTGCCAGCGCATCGTGCCCACTGACCGCCCAAACGGTTTTTCCATCGGGTGCAACTTGCAGGTTATGTGGACCTTCGATTCCGTTCAGCGTGGTAATCACCTGGTTTGTCGCCGCATTGATTACAGTAATGCTGTTCCCCTCTTCGTCTGCCACCCAGACCGTGCCTCCGATGGCTTTGGCTGTTGGACTTGCCTTGCCGCTGCACGCGCTCAGAATGACGCTAGCTGTCAAAACCAGGACGAGCACTCTCCAAACGATTGGTTGCTTCATTGTTTTTATACTCCTTTGAGATCTGATTTGCATCACTATACCCAGCCTTATACAGCATCCCTAAAGAGTTGAAAATGCGCAGTATTGCCTAATACAATGACATTTGTCCAATTTTGTTTCTATGAAAGTGGAATCGACGCCTGGTCACGTTTAAACCATTCGCCATCCCGCGTTGAGTACCTGGGGACCAATAGTGATTTCGCCACGTGCAGACAACTACGTGTCATCGTTTTTGATATATTTCCCAGGTTCACGCTCGAACAAAAGAATTTGCACGCTTCTGAACCAAAAAATAGATCTTGCCAACATATCGGCTGATAAATGATGGGTTTTGCGGATCAACTTTCATTTCGCATACAAGGTCAATTTCATGTTCCTGACCAGTTCCGTGAAAATGCTGCATTTTGTATCTACTCATGTTGTTTTCTAATTGCCTTTTTCAAGTTTGGTGGCGCAGGTATCTCTAATTCAACATCAGATTTGGTTTCCTTACACCCTGCATGATGTTCCCCTTTGTCCTGATACATTCTTTTATCTGCAAGCTCGATGATTTCCGCTGTGCTGCGACCATCTGCAGGATAGGTCGCAACACCAATGCTTATTTCAAGTTGAAAAGGCAGGACGGAAGCCTTCAAGCGATCAACCATGGCGCTTGCTCCTTCCCTGCATAAACCGGGCAAGATAACCACAAACTCATCCCCGCCATAGCGCGCTACTATATCGCCTGTTCGAACAAACCTGGTCAAATGATTGGCAACTGACTGCAAGGCTTTGTCGCCAGTAACGTGGCCATATTTATCGTTTAGAGACTTAAACCGGTCTACATCTACCATTGCAATGGTCAAAGGCTGGTTTTCGAGTTTTGCATATTCCATACCTGCCCTGAGTTGACGTTCAAAGGCGCGTCGATTTAGCACGCCTGTAAGCTCGTCGATCTCAGCTTCAATCTGGGAACGTCTCAACAGGCCCTTCATCGCCAAAATTTCTTTTTGCCTTCTGAACTCTCGCTGCAAGGAGAATGCCGTGAGAAAAACGGCAGACAGCCAAAGTCCGATACTCATCGGATGATAGGGAATCATATTTTTGAGCGACATCGCGAAAGAAAACTGAAAACTCATTCCATGCAGGTAGTGCTCATAATCCACAACCAACATGTGGAGTGTAAATAGAGGCAGACCCGCGAAGATAGCCCATGTCAGCGCGATGCAAATATCCCTAATGATCGTATTTTTCAGGATACGTGTCCAACGACTGAGTAAGTCTTTTGGGAAGTTATATCTTCGCCGAAGCGTGTCAGAGAGAATCACAAGTATCTTCATTGTAACCATTCAAGAATGGTACACCGTATGGGGGCGGGCTTTTCACCAACACCAGCAATGGTTGTACCGTAAGCATATAGCTACACATCTTTTGTGTTTTATGTTCCTATATCGTATCAGGCAAGTGTAAGGAAATCATAAAGGATGTCACAAATTGTCGTAAGCAATAATGCTTATCACCTGCACCGCAATATAGCGCAAGACAAGGCATAACATAAACGTTATTATGAACGAAAAGGAGTTGTTCTTATGAAACGTATTCTTATTCCACTCGCTGCATTCCTGGTTGGCGCATTGTTTATCGCTGGTGTTTACTTTGGGATACTTACATGGGCACAAGGCTGGGACTATGCAGCAAACCAGTTCCAACTGAATCGTT